>CAZGRC010000141.1:0-3711 GCA_964528125.1 uncultured Ruminococcus sp. | reverse complement strand
TGTCCGCCCTGGCCGGCGCCATGAACCTGGGGGAGAACAACGTGCTGGGCATCGCTCTTCGATAGCGGCAAACGAAGATTAGATAGGCAAATTTCGCCCTTCTTTCACTGAAAAAAAGAAAGCGTAACGCTGTTGCCCTGTTAGGCATAATTTTTTCAATCAATATTTTCCTTGACATTTCCAGTATGTTTATTATACTATGTATTAAATAATGATACAAGTACGCAGAAAAAACAGACATAGTACGGTGAGGTGTACCAATGAAAAACAATATGACTGCCGAAGAATATTTAAACAGGGTTTTAACCCATGAAGTAAGCGATAATTGTCCGATGCGAAAAACGCTGGAACTGCTCAGCGGCAAGTGGAGAACACATATAATTTATGAACTGTGCCAAAAGCCGTCTTGCCGTTTCGGAGAACTGAAACGTGCGGTTCCGAAAATCACAAATACAATGCTCACTTCTACACTTCGCGATCTTGAAGGATTCGGAATTGTGCACCGTGAGCAGTTTAACGAAATACCGCCGCACGTCGAATACTCTTTGACAGAAAAGGGCAGGGCACTGTTGCCCGTTTTTACGGAACTTGCACGTTGGGGAGAAGATTATTCGGAATCATAATTTTCGGGTGTGATATTTATAATCTTGTAATTTATCGGTTTGTTTGTTATAATGGTTAAACGATACAATCAGACTACAATACTTTTTTGAAAGAACGGCACAGTTATCGGCTTGCTGCCCTCCGCTCGCAATACGTCATTGCCGTCGTAGACATAAGAAGACAGCGGTAAAACTTTGCGTTTTAGGAAGCATTGCAGTTTTGCACAGTCGGACTTCAAATATTTGAGAGGTGATGTGATGTTAAAAGTATTAAGAGTTGTAAAAGATACGTTTTTGAGTCGTAAATTCCTTGCATTTTGCATACTCGGAATTTTTAATACATTTAATACCGCTGTTTTTTCGTGGCTCGGACATTTCTTTTTGCAGGATAACCTTGCCGCGGTTTTCGGTTACCTCATATCTTTAACATTGGCTTTTTTGCTTAACTGTAAAATAATATTCCGTTCAAAGCCGAAAATTAAAGGCTATATACGTTTTTTAATTTCATATATACCGAGCTTCATTATATATTTTCTGCTTACATTTCTCACAATCAACACACTTAATATACCACAATTCTGGGCTACTGTAATTGCGGTGGCGGCGGGTGGTCCGGTGACATTTGTTATAATCAAGATTTACGCTTTCGGTCAATCGGAACTGAAAAGCCCGTATAATAACGAAAAATAAGAACACATAAAAAGAACCGCACCTCATCATATGATGAGGTGCGATTCTTTTTATGTGCTTGAAAATCACTGTGTGTTTTCGCTTGAGGAAGATGCGGTCTCTTCTTTTTTGGCTTCTTCTTCTTTTTGTTTTGCAACCTCTTCGGGAGTTGGAAGTACCGTGCCCGAATGTGATGTGCAGGCGGCGGGTGTTGTGCCTTTTTTGTACCAACCTACTGCGGTTGAGGGGCAGACTTTGGTTGCGAGCATACCGCTTTGTGTGCAATAGTAACGTTCAACGGCATAGGGTGAATCGGTAAATTCTTTTGCCGCCAGTCCCGAATGGATTTTTGACATTGCAGCGCCCCACATGGTGCGCGCCATACCTGATTTTGAAACCTTTTCCTGAGTGTCGTATCCGCACCAGCAAGAAGCAACATAATAAGGCGAACCGCCAACGAACCAAAGGTCGTTTGCATTGTTTGATGTACCGGTTTTTGCAAAGACATTCATATTCGGTATGAATCCTTTTGCCGCGGAACCTGTACCGTTGGCGCCGTATACAACCTGTTGCAAAAGGTGGTTCATAACCGTGGCGGTGTCCTCACTTATAGCCATGGTGGGATTGCTGTCGGCAGTGAGTATTTCTTCGCCTTTTTGATTTAAAACTTTGGTGTAAAGCGTCGGCTTGTAATAAAGTCCGCCGTTGCCGAATATGGCGAATGCCGCCGCCGATTCAAGCGTGCTGATACCGCCGTTTGTACCGCCCATTCCAAGTGGTGCCAAATTTTTATCTTCTTCGGTAAGGGTGGTAATGCCGAGTTTTTGGGTCAAAAATTCAAAACTTGTTTCACTGCCCATCTTGTTTACAAGATAAACGGGAATTGTGTTTACCGAGCGTTCAAGTGCATATTGAACGGTCATATTGCCCCAATAAGATTTATACCAGTTTACGGGTGTCCATCCGTTATAGTTGGTGGCTTTGTCGTTTACAATACTTGAATATGTGATGAGATTGTTTTCAATAGCCGGTGCGTATGCGGCTATCGGTTTTACGGTTGAACCGGGTTGCCGAATCGCATCGGTGGCATAGTTGAAACCGCGGTTTTCGGTTTTTTCACCGATACCTCCGGCAACACCCTTGACGTGACCGTAATAGTCCATAACCGTCATACCGCCGCGAAGCGACTGACCTTTTGCGCTTTTAAGGGAATAGGTTTTGGAATCTGAAAAAACGGAATCCAGTGCTGATTGTATTTCGGGATCTACGGTAGCGTAGATTTTGTAACCGCTGTTGTAAAAATTGGTTGAGGCGTGTTTATCGTCATAGCCGTATTTTTCGGCAATGTCATCGGTGACTTGATCGATAAGCGCATCTATAAAATAAGAATTTATTTCGGTTGCGTTGCGCACACCCTCAGTTGCCGTAACGTTAAGTTCCTCCGCAACAGCCGTATCATATTCTTCCTGCGTGATGTATTTCTGCTCAAGCATAAGCGAAAGCACGACATCACGGCGTGCCTTATTGTCTTCAACGGAAGATGTCGGCGCATATTTTGACGGATTTTTGGTTATCGATGCAATGGAAGCACATTCGCTGAGTGTCAGTTGGTGTACGTTTTTGCCGTAATAATATTCGGAAGCAACCTCAACACCGTAAATACCGTTGCCCATGGCAATCGTGTTCATATAACACTCGATAATGGTGTCTTTTGAATAGTTGTCTTCAAGATAACGCGCACGCATAATCTCGCGAATTTTGCGGCTTGGTTTTTGCGAATTGTCACCGGTAAGATTTTTAACAAGTTGCTGTGTAATGGTGGAACCGCCCTGATTGCTGGAATAGAACTTGAAAAACAGGTTTGCAAATGCCGAGAATGTGCGCTTCCAGTCCACACCGTAGTGGGTTTCAAATCGCTTGTCTTCAACCGCGATAAACGCATCGGTCAGATATTGCGGAATACCCGTGTAAGATTCGTCACCGCTTTCGGCGGCAGCACGGTCATATGGTACCCAAATTCGGTTATACACGCCGTGCAGCCGTTGGTATTCCCGCCATTCACCGGAAGCCTTGTCCTCAACATATACTGTTGTTGTAAAGTTCAGTTTAAGGTCGTTAAGGTCTTCTTCCATTGTGCCGTCAACTGCAGTGAATACATATATTGCAAAGCTTCCTATGATAATGCTCACGGAAATTATTCCCACAAGAAATACAGTAAGTATCGCTTTGAGTATACGTTCTTTGCCACGCTTTTTTTTGCGCTTTTTGCGACTGTCTTTTTCGGTGGCACCCGAAGAAAAACTGTTAAGATCCAGTACCGAATCCTCTGTGACACTGTTTTCTGGTTCGTTTTCGGCAGAAGTGTCGAAAGAAAAAATTTCATTGTTATCCATATTTTAAACCTCCCAAAGAAGAAAATGGAAATACAGGTATATTATAC
>CAZGRC010000140.1:0-3755 GCA_964528125.1 uncultured Ruminococcus sp. | reverse complement strand
TATCTATAACGGCGAAGTTTTCTGATTTTGTAACATATCATTGACAAACCTACACGTTACCGTTTAAGTTCGGCAATCGTGACACCGTTTTCGCCCTCACCGAAGAGACCTATTCGAAATGTTTCGATGTTTTTGTGCGTGCGAAGATGAGAATGCACGGCTTTTCTCAGCACGCCGGTTCCCTTTCCGTGTATAACCGTAATAACGTTAATACCCGACAGCACGGCGTTGTCGATATATTTATCAAGTTCGAGTATCGCTTCATCGCTTGCCATACCGCGAAGGTCGATTTCGCCCTTGACATTTCGGTTTTCGCGTGAAGCAATGCCGGTTACATTTCGGGTTTTCTTGATTTCGGAGGATTTGGAACTTTTCTTTACACGAAGATCGTCAAAAGGAAGCCACATCTTCATAGAGCCTGACATAACAAATGCTTTTTTGTTTTTTTCGTTTACATCGATAACCGTGGCATCACGTCCGAAAGAACCGATAACGACAATATCACCTTTTCCGGGTGTTTTTTTAAGCTTTTCGCCGCTGTCACGCCGTTCGGTCACGGGATCGGCGGAATTTTCAAGTTCACTTATTGTCTTTTTGTAACCCGAGCGTGCATCTGCAAGCAATTTTGCGGCATTTTCCGAATTGAACTGCTTTTTCATTTCTTCAAGTTGATTCAGCAACAGTCCCGACTTATAGCGCGCATCTTCAATAATACGGTTGGCTCTTTCACGGGTTTGTTCCATAAGTTTGTCCTGTTTGATTCTGAATTCGTGTTCGCGATTTTCAAAGCGCTTTTTTGCATTTTCAAGTTCGGTTTTAAGTTTCAGCGCTTCTTTATGTTCCTGCTCGGCGCTCAGACGGGCATCTTCAAGACTTGCAACCACCCGTTCCAGTCGCATATCGTCGGCGGAAACCTGCTCACGTGCAAGGTCAATAACATCGCTTTCGAGACCGAGTTTGCCGGAAATCGCAAAGGCATTGGAACGCCCCGGTTGACCGATTATAAGGCGGTAGGTCGGTTTGAGAGTCGAAATATCAAACTCACAACCGGCGTTTTCAACCCTGTCGGTATCAAGCGCATATGCTTTGAGTTCGGGATAGTGCGTGGTTGCAACCGTTTTAACACAAAGATTGTTGAGGCGAATTAAAATAGCTTTTGCGAGCGCCGCACCCTCAACAGGGTCGGTTCCCGCGCAGAGTTCGTCAAACAAAACCAATGAATTGTTGTCGCACTGCTGAAGAATCGAAATGATATTGACCATATGTGACGAAAAGGTTGAAAGCGACTGTTCAATGCTCTGTTCGTCACCGATGTCGGCAAATACTCTGCTGAAGACAGCCGCTTCGCTGCCGTCATCGGCGGGTATCATAAGACCGCACATTGCCATAAGCGTTAAAAGCCCGACGGTTTTCAGGGTGACGGTCTTGCCGCCCGTGTTAGGTCCTGTTATTATAAGAGAATCATATTCTTTTCCGAGAGTTACGGTTATGGGAACCGCTTTTTTATAATTTATAAGCGGATGTCGGGCGTTTTTGAAAAAGATATAACCGTTTGCGTTAAGTTTTGGGACAATCGCTTTCATTTTAAAGGCGAGCGCGGCTTTGGCGAATATAACACAAAGTTCGACGAGCGCGGTATAAGAGTATCTGATATTCGGTGCGAAAGATGCAGTCTCGGCAGAGAGTTCTGCAAGAACACGTGCAATTTCTTCCTTTTCTTTAATGCGGAGAACGCGGATTTCGTTGTTGGTTTCGACAACACTCATAGGCTCTATAAAGAGTGTAGAACCGCTTGAGGATGTGTCGTGAACTATGCCCTTGACATCCGCCTTATGCTCGGCGCGCACCGGTACAACAAAGCGTCCGTCGCGCTGTGTGATTATGGCATCCTGCAAATATTTTGCCGTCTGTCCCTTGACGATTTTTTCAAGATCGTCACGAATTTTTGAGGATCGGGCGGAAATTTTGCGGCGGATATCGGCAAGTGTCGGTGAAGCGTTATCGCTTAATTCATCCTCACTCTTTATTGCAAAGGTTATTTTTTCTTCGAGATATTTATTTGGTGCCAGAGCAATGAAAAAACGGTCAAGGGAAAGATCTTGCTTGGCACAGTTGTCACGCCAAGCTTTAACGTTTCTCACCGTCTTGAGCAAAGCGGCAACATCAAGCAACTCTTTGGCAGAAAGCACTGCGCCGACCTCGGCACGGGTCAGAACAGGTGAAATGTCTGCACCCATACCGAACGACGGTGACGAGTGACCCGCAATAAGAAGATATGCTTCTTCGGTGTCGTGAAGCGCGGCGGCGGCACCGCCGATTTCGATTATCGGTTTCAGTTTGAGTGCCGACTGTTTGGCATCCGGCATGGAGGCTTCGTCCGCCAGCATTTGAAGAACGCGGTTCAGTTCAAGCGTGGCAGCGTGACGTAAAATATCGTATTCCATAAAAAACTCCGTTTGGTTTTAATGTGCTATAAATTATTATAAAAATCAAGCGTGGCAAAGCGGTGATCGGTTTGCACACTTAAATAGCGCTCGGTAATATCAGACAGACGTTTGGCGGCATCGGGTGGAATTTCAAAGTTATAAAGACTTTCAAAAGGTGAAAAAACAATATGCCGCATTGCTTTGAGAACCGTTATATCCAGCGGTACACAAAAGTCACCCATACGGCAGTTTTCGCAATAAATCGTTCCCGTGTCGAATTTGAGATACATAATACCGTCCTCAAACTTTCCGCAACCGTCACAGGCAATCAAATTGGGCGTATATCCCGAAAGTGCCGCAAGGCGGAGTTCGGTTATCGCTTTAATGAGTGACGGAGAACGCTTTTGTTCGGTAAGAAAATGGAGTGAATTCAGCACCAACCGCAAAATTTCTTCGCTGTCGGTATCGGCAGGTGTCAAAACATTGCACAGTTCGCAAAAATACTGTGAGAGCGAAAGCGACACGATATCGCTGCCCGCGCCGAAGAAAATGCGTATGGGTTCGGCTTCGCTGACATTATATGTATCACCCTTTTGATTTAGGGTGAAATTTGAATATGACAGCAAAGCAGTTGCGGCACCTTTTTTGCTTTTAATATTCCTTGCGCCTGCCGCAAAGGCGTGTATCACACCGTTTTTACGTGTGAGAAGTGTTATCAGGCGGTTTGATTCTCCGTAATTCTTCTCTTTTATTACAAGCGCATCGATTGTAAGATGCAAAAGTGTCACCACCCATCAACCGTTTGCGGCGACTGTTGCAAAAATCAATATAATCCTCTGCCCTGCCGCTTATAATAAATTTAAGCCAAGTTGTGTTCGAATCCATAAAAACCTCCGTCGGCAAAATGATTTGACGATACAATCGGTTAACAATGTTTTTTAACATTATCATCATTTGCCGACGAAGGCGTTATTATATGAGGAAAATTAAGTCAATCAAGACCGAAAGTGTGGATAAGATTTTGGCGGTTGCGCCAATCTTCTTTTACCTTGACCCAAAGTTTAACGGAAGCTTTCATACCGAAAAACTTTTCGATATCGGCGCGCGCCTGTGTTCCGACACGTTTAAGACATTCTCCGCCTTTGCCGATAATTATGCCTTTGTGCGAATTCTTTTCGCAGTATATTACCGCTTCGACTTCAAGTATAGGTTCTCCGCCGACCGTGTCGCGTTCGTAAAATCGCTCAAGCCCGACCGCGATTCCGTGAGGAACTTCACGGTCAAGTGTGCGCAAAAGTTTTTCGCGAATCATTTCGGCAACCATAATCC
>CAZGRC010000139.1:0-3761 GCA_964528125.1 uncultured Ruminococcus sp. | reverse complement strand
GGTTTGCGGTCATAATATCAATGTACCAATCTTCGGCGGTAATTTCGGGATAATCCTTGGCAACTTCATGACAAAGTTCGCTGAACTTACCGTCGGTCTTTTTCATAATATTTGCCTTTGTAACTATGGCAACATTGGTTTTGCCGTTCTTGCGTGCATATTCAAATGCGGCACGCGCAATACGGCGGGTTCCCTCGTTGGTAGTAACCTTGAAATCAAAGGCAAGCGTATCGGGAATTTCAACACCGCGTGAGCCCAAAACATATTCGCCCTCGGTGTTCTCGCGGTAGAATGTCCAGTCAATTCCGAGTTCGGGAACCGAAACGGGGCGCACATTGGCATAAAGGTCAAGTTCGCGGCGCATTGCAACATTTGCGCTTTCCAAAGTACCGCCTTTAAGGGTTGTTGTAGGCGCCTTGAGAATAACATTACACGCCTTTATTTCGGCAAGAACATCGTCGGGGATGGCTTTATTGTGCGCAATGCGATTTTCGATTGTAAGACCTTCAATGGTACGAAGTTCAATTCTGCCTTTTTCGATTTCATCCTTCAAAATAAACTGCAAAAGGCGTTCGGATTCGGCGGAAATTATCGGGCCTATTCCGTCGCCTCCGCAGATACCGATTATTATTTTATCGAGTTTTTCATAATCGGTATACTTCTTTTCGCTTTCCATTTTTCTTTCACGGGCAATCTGCTCGGTCAAAATAGAGCGAAACTGTTCAACTGCTTCATTGATGTACTTTTCCATAATATTATTCTCCCATCTTTGTGTAGGCAAGCAGACTGCCTGCCTTTAAAATCTTTTTCTGTCTTTCGGTGAAGTTACAGCAAAGTTCTATCTTTTCACCAGTGGTATTGTCGGTGAGTATCACCGTACCGCTGTCCATACCGTCAAAAACATCGGATAATGTAAGGCTGTCGCCCTGATTCAACTTATCGTAATCGTCGGGATTTTTGAATGTGAGCGGCATAATTCCCGAATTTATGAGGTTGGCAACGTGTATGCGCGCAAAACTTTTGGTAATAACGGCGCGTACACCGAGATACATCGGAACAAGGGCGGCGTGTTCACGCGAAGAACCCTGACCGTAGTTGCTTCCGCCGACGATAATGCTTTGTCCGAGTGCCTTGGCGCGTTCGGGGAAAGATTTATCACAAACTCCGAAGCAGAACTGCGACAGGTGCGGTATATTGGATCTATAGGGCAGTATCTTTGCACCGGCAGGCATAATGTGATCGGTTGTTATGTTATCTCCGACCTTAAGAGCAAGTTCGGCAGTAAGTGTGTTTTCCTGTGCGTGTGCTTCGGGGAAAGGTTTAATGTTAGGACCGCGAAGCACGTCAACCGAAGGTGCGGTTTCGGGCGATGCGGGAGGAATAACGGCGGTATCGTCTATCTTGAAACTTTCGGGCATCTTGACATCAATGGCGTCGCAAACAAGGCGCGGGTCGGTAATTTCACCCGTAAGTGCGGCGGCAACGGCGGTTTCGGGTGATACCAGATAAACCTGACCGTCGGCAGTTCCGCTTCTGCCCTCGAAATTGCGGTTGAAAGTACGCAGGGACACACCCGCGGAATTGGGCGAGAATCCCATTCCGATACACGGACCGCAAGCACATTCCAAAAGTCTTGCTCCGCTGGCAAGAATGTCGCTGAGCGCGCCGCAATCGGCAAGCATTGAAAGCACCTGTTTTGAACCGGGAGATACCGACAAACTTACCTTCGGAGATATTGTACGTCCTTTGAGCATTGCAGCAACCTTTAACATATCGTAAAGTGAAGAGTTTGTGCAGGAACCTATGCAAACCTGATCGACTTTGGTACCCTTAAGCGATTCCACGGTAACAACATTGTCGGGGCTGTGTGGACAGGCAATCATGGGTTTGAGTTCGTCAAGGTTTATATCGATAATTCTGTCATATTCCGCATCGGGGTCGCTTGCAAGCGGGATATAATCCTCACCTCTGCCCTCGGCTTCGAGAAATGCCTTTGTGACCTCGTCCGACGGAAAAATGGATGTGGTCGCACCAAGTTCGGTACCCATATTGGTGATGGTTGCACGTTCGGGTACAGAAAGTTGCTTTATGCCCTCGCCGCCCCATTCGATTACAGCGCCGACACCGCCTTTAACCGACAGTATACGAAGTATTTCAAGGCTGATGTCTTTCGCCGTAACAAAAGGACGGAGCGAACCCGTAAGATTAACCTTATACATTTTGGGCATTGTGATATAATATGCACCGCCACCCATTGCAACGGCAACATCAAGACCGCCGGCACCCATAGCAAGCATACCGATACCGCCGCCTGTCGGGGTGTGGCTGTCAGAGCCGATAAGGGTTTTGCCCGGCTTTCCGAAACGTTCCAAATGAACCTGATGGCAAATTCCGTTGCCGGGGCGCGAAAAATAAATGCCGTGTTTTTCGCAAACCGACTGTATATAACGGTGGTCATCGGCATTTTCAAATCCCGACTGAAGCGTGTTGTGGTCGATATAAGCGACACTGCGCTCGGTTTTAACGCGGTCCAGTCCCATGGTTTCAAACTCAAGATACGCCATAGTACCCGTCGCATCCTGTGTGAGGGTCTGATCGATTTTAAGCGAAATTTCGCTTCCAACCGTCATTTCGCCGCTGACGAGATGTGCGGCAATTATTTTTTGTGCAATAGTCTTACCCATAATTTTTATTTATCCTTTCCTTTTATATGCAGATAAGCATTGTGAACGTGTTCACGTGTGAGTTTTTCGGCAGACTCACAGTCGCCCGCCGCGATTGCGGCATATATCGCCTGATGTTCCGCCACCGAAACCACGGCACGGCTTCGTCTTTCAACCGAAGATTTGCGGTATTTCTGAACCTTTTTGTGAAGCGGAACCAAAATATCGTAAAATGTGGTGCTGCCGCTCGCCTTGTAAAGCATTTCGTGGAAGCGGTTATCCATATGCTTTATTTGCTCGGCATCCTGCTTTTCAAGATAAAATTCCTGCAATTCCACCGCTTCGCGAAGCGCGTTGAGACGGTCGGGTGTTATTTTTTTCGCCGCAGCGGCGGCAACAATACCCTCCAACTGTTCGCGAATAAGGAAAATGTCGTCAACATCGTTTTCGTTTATTCCTATCACAACGGAACCTTTTCCCGATTCTTCGATAATATGTTCCTGTTCAAGGCGGCGAAGCGCCTCGCGAATCGGGGTGCGGCTGACGCCGAGTTCGGCACTGAGCTTGGTTTCGGTCAGCACCTCACCTCGGAGGTATTTTCCGCTCAAAATATCGGTCTCAAGATGTTCAAACACCTGATCCGCCAGGGATACGGTTTTATGGTCTATCATTTTGCCTTACCTCCGCCGAATCTTTCGGGTGCAAATTCGTTTATCTTTTCTTCAATCTCCGCATTTGAAAGCGAGGTCTGCCGTCCGTCCTCATATTCCCTGTCAATCCATTCTTTCATTGAAACGACAAGCGGATCTTTTTTATCGACGGCTTTTTCACCCGAAAGTTTGTAATTTTGATTTATCCAGTAAGCAATACCCGCCAGTCCCGAAGTTTTGCTGAGCAACACCGACACCGGACGGTTAAGTATCTTTTCGGTGTTGAAAATATTATAAATTTCCTCATCTTTCAAAAGACCGTCGGCGTGAATTCCCGCACGTGTAACATTGAAATTGCGCCCGACAAACGGTGTCATCGGCGGTATTTCATAACCCATTTCGTTTTTGAAATATTCCGCAATTTCGGTAATAACGGTCGGGTCCATAC
>CAZGRC010000138.1:0-3775 GCA_964528125.1 uncultured Ruminococcus sp. | reverse complement strand
GACCTTGAAGCACGCGTTCGTCATCAGGTTCGGAAATACCCCTTGTGCGCCAACCCTTAGTATTAACAGTAAGTGCGGCGGCACAGCCGTCCGCAATAAGAAGAGTGTCACCGTAAAGAATTGCACGAATCATCATATCTACTGAAGTTTCGGTTTTAATTTCATCCGAGAACAAAATCTTCTCACGCAAAAATCTCAGGCGGTCAATGCCGTCACAATCGGAATCAACGGTAACCAAAGGTCGCACAATCGAATCATTTATCAATTCGCTGTTCGACATACCGTCCATATAAAAAAGCATACATTCAAAATCACCCGATTTTGCACGGATTTTACGCCGCCGAAATATGGCATCATTTGCGAAAATTTTTTCAAACAGTTCTCCATCCGAAGAAATATTTCCGCTCAAATGAACATCGGCATAATCCGAAGTAAGTGCAGACACAAAATACCCCCAAAAAAAGCAATGTATATTGATTTTTTATTTGCTGTCGGATTTAAAAATAAGCGACATTATATATCCGAACACCACCGCGGCGGTTATTCCGGCAGACGTTGCGGTAAGCCCGCCCGACAGCGCGCCGATTATTCCGTATTGCGAAACCGCTTCTTTAACACCGCCGGCAAGACTGTAGCCGAATCCCGTAAGAGGCACTGTGGCACCCGCTCCCGCAAACTCGACAAAGGGGTCATAAACTCCCACAGCAGTCAAGATCACACCCGCCACGACATATGACACCAAAATTCGAGCCGGAGTGAGCTTTGTATAGTCAATAAGCACCTGACCTATAAGACAAAGAGCACCGCCCGCCAAAAAAGCATATATGCATCTGATAAGCATAAAAAATCAACCCTCCGAAAAATATTTTTTCTTAAAGGATTGATTTTATTCACCGTTATATGGTTTTTAAAGCCCGAATTCTAAATTTATTCAGACGGTTTTCCCGTCATTTCAAGAAGACTCTTTTTGGTTCTTTCAAAACCGACATTTCTCACGCGAACACTGTCTGCACTTTCACTGCGAACGGTTATTTTAACCTTGCAGGTGCCGTATCGACGGTCGGCAGGATAACGTATCAGTTTGATTTCTCCCACACGCCCTTTTTCACAGTAAAGTTCACGTATACCGAATCCGTTTGAAGCACGCGCGGAAATATTCTCACCGAAACGTATTCTGCCGAACCGATAGTTATAAACACATAAATTGCAGTAATAACATATCAGTGATGCTGCCACTGCGGCGAGAAAGAATATCAACCGATAAAACAACGGAAACAGTATCATTGCCACGGCACTCGCTGCCATAACCGCCGCCGAAGACACTGCCGGAGCAAAGAAAAAACGCTGTTTTTCTTTTTTCCCGCGCAACGGTTTTATGAGAACCCCGTCGGATTTTAAAAACGGAAAGAAAAGCATAAACTGTCGCCGCATATCGCCGCGCCTGCCGCACGGTGCAATAACGGCACGTTCACCGCGTTCATCACCGTAGCCACCGACCGAGGCACTCATGGAAAAACGTCGAAATATTCGCATAAGAAAGGTCTGTTCAATACAAACATTGTTTACACTGCTTTTATAAAAAAGCGAACGCCGTCTTACAATAACACCCGAACGGACTTCCAATCGGTTTTCACTTACAAAAACCTTAAAAAACAGATTTTTAACAAAAAGTATCAGCGCGGAAACAAGATATCCTCCGAGCAATATGAGCGTAACGGTACGCAGAACCGCAGGAAAATATATCAAAATCTTTTCACCGAGGGTTTTAATTTCCACCAGAAAAAATTCAGAAAGTGCCACACCGAAAAGACCTGCCGCCTGATTAAGTATAGGTACGCCGATAATAAGTCCTGTCACGGTTGATGACATTGTTGCCGCCATTGCCGCAATTTTCACGGGTGATGCGCAAAGAGCGGTGTGCCCGCCGTCGCCGTAAATATATCTTGCAAGCCGCACCGCATCGCGAGCATACATTTTAATGTTGAAATCCGGATGCCCTATGCGCCCCGCCTCGGTGTCGATACACACGGTAACGGCACCCGAAATTTTATCGAGCGGATTTTCTTTAAACGATACGCTGGAAAGTTTTTTAAAATCGATTTCGGCTTTTGTCTTTAAGAAAATACCTCTTGCAACGGTTATTCTCTCATTAAACACCGTGACTGAAATTGCCCGCCACTGTGCCACCGCTACAAACGTTATCAAAAACAGTAACACCGATTCTATTCCCAAAAGCCCGCTCACACTTCCGCTTACGATATACTGTATAAGGGCGCGCACCAGCGGAATAACCGCCACAAAAATGAGCGGCTTTATAAAACGGAATATCATCAGCGGATGTGCTTTAAATCCGAATTCCATATCATTATCCTTTGGTTATATATTTCAGTACCTCATCGGTCACCGCATATTCAAGTTCCGGCAAAACAAGTCTGCCGCGCGCCGCCTTTAGTACAATGCCGCGAAGACCCAGTTTTTTGCCGAGCGGCGTTTCATAACTGTTTGTGTATATCATACGAGGATTCGGCATAATGTGATTTACACGGATTATAACCCCGCATTCAACCTCGACCGCCGCCGTGCTTACCGCCATTTTCCAAACCTTTCGGTAAAGCGGCAGATAAACAAAGATTGCCGCCGCCCCTATTGCGGCAATCACAGCCGCAAAAACGGCAAAATACCACCCTGCTTTTGCAAGTACAGAAAAGAGTACCGACAAAATAACCGTAACCGCAGCCAGTCGGAATTGCCATAGCCGAAGTGTCTTTTTTGTAAGTGTAAATGTCAAACAATCACCCGAATTTATTGTTTTTTAATTGTGTCCCAATATTCTTTAAACATCTTTTCGTTTTTGTTATCACCGTATTTGTAATATTGCCTGTTTTTAAGATTATCGGGAAGATATTGCTGTTTCACCCAGTGGTGCGGATATGCATGGGGGTAAAGATAATTTTGTCCTTTAACCTCGGCATCCTCACCGTCAAAGTGTTTATTTTGCAGATGTCGCGGTATATCACCCGTCATTCCGCGCGCTATATCTTCCATTGCGGCGGTAACCGCATCGTGTGCCGAAGCCGATTTCGGACTTGTCGCAACAAGTATAACTGCATTGGCAAGAGGAATACGCGCTTCCGGCAAACCCACCATAAGTGCCGTATCGACCGCCGCTTTTACAATGGGAATTATTTGCGGATATGCCAGACCGACATCCTCGTTGGCACAAACCAAAAGCCGCCTGCAGGCACTCGGCAGGTCACCCGCCGCCAGAAGCCGACCGAGATAATAAACCGCCGCATCGGGATCCGAACCTCGCATAGATTTTTGGTATGCCGAAATTATATCATAATGCTCGTCACCCTCGCGATCGTAACGCACCGCATTTCCTGCAAGAATCTGTTCCGCCGTATCGTCATCAATAACAGCGGTGTCACCGTCCGTCGCAGTCATAGCACACAGTTCCAACATATTGAGCGAACGCCTCACATCACCTGCCGCCGCGCGTGCGATTTTTGCCGCAACACCGTTTTTCAGTTCAACCTTTTTGCCGCTCTCTTCGCATAAAATTCCCGCCGCCCGCTCAACTACCGCAGTTATATCTTCAGTAGAAAGGGTTTTAAACTCAAAGACCGTTGAACGGCTCAAAATTGCATTGTAAACATAAAAATACGGATTTTCGGTAGTAGACGCAATAAGTGTAATGTCCCCTGTTTCAATATAAGAAAGTAATATCTGTTGTTGCTTTTTATTAAAATACTGTATCTCATCAAGATATAAA
>CAZGRC010000137.1:0-3792 GCA_964528125.1 uncultured Ruminococcus sp. | reverse complement strand
ACATACGGCACCCGTACGGGTGCCGTAGGTTTTATATTTTATCAGTCGATATCCTTACCGCAACAACGTTTGTATTTTTTACCGCTTCCGCAGGGGCAAAGTGCATTTTTTCCGACAACGCCTTTGCCGCGCACCGTTTTGGGTTTGTCGTCACCGGTTCCCGTTTCTTCGGCAACCTTTTCACGTTTAACCTCTTCATCGCGGCGCACGCGAACCGTCATAACAAGTTTAGCGGTCTGTTCGCGAATAGTATCTGTCATTGCGGAGAACATATCGTAACTTTCGTTACGGTATTCGACAACCGGATCATGCTGACCGTAGGCACGAAGTCCTATTCCCTGTCTCAGCTGATCCATATTGTCTATGTGATCCATCCAGTTGGTATCAACACATCTGAGCATCATAACACGCTCAATTTCGCGCATAACATTGCTGCCGTATTCGGCTTCACGCGCTTCATATTTAATATGTGCTTTGTCTTTAAGCGACTGTGCAACCTCTTCACAGGAAGTGTTGCCGAGTTCTTCGGCAGTGAAATGCAAATCATCCGTATCACACACCCAGCCGAGGAAATATTCGCGAAGTCCGTTTACATCCCAGTTGTCGTGTATATCGCTGTCGCTTAAATAAATCTTGCAGTAAGAATCAATGGTTTCGTCAAGCATACGCATAACGGTTTCTTTAAGATCTGCCCCGTCAAGAACCTTGTTGCGCTGGGTGTAGATGAGTTCACGTTGCTTGTTCATTACATCGTCATACTGAAGAACATTCTTACGTGAAGCGAAGTTCATACCCTCTTTTTTCTTCTGGGCATTTTCAATAGTGCGTGAAAGCATACCGCTTTCAAGAGGTATGTCTTCTTCAACCTTAAGGGTATCCATCATACGGGAAATATTCTCGCCGCCGTACAGACGCATAAGATCGTCTTCCAGCGAAATATAGAACTTTGTAACACCGGGGTCGCCCTGTCTGCCCGCACGTCCGCGCAACTGATTGTCGATTCGGCGGGAATCGTGACGTTCCGTACCTATAATACAAAGACCGCCCGCTTCGCGCACCTTATCGGCTTCCGGTGCGATTTCCTCTTTAAACCGAGCATAATATTCGCCGTAAGCGTTTCTTGCCGCAATGATATCGGGATCATCGGTTTCTCCGAATCCGGTCGCTTCGATTATCATTTCCTCACTCAAACCGTCATGACGTAACTGTGCTTTGGCAAGATATTCGGCATTGCCGCCCAGCATAATGTCGGTACCGCGTCCCGCCATATTGGTGGCAATCGTAACGGCAAATGGTTTGCCTGCCTGTGCAATTATTTCCGCTTCTTTTTCGTGATGTTTTGCGTTTAAAACATTGTGCTTTATTCCGCGTTTTTTAAGCATTGCGGACAAAAGTTCGGATTTTTCAATCGTAACCGTACCCACCAGAACAGGCTGACCCTTTTCGTTGCATCTTACAATA
This sequence comes from uncultured Ruminococcus sp., assembly GCA_964528125.1. Taxonomy (GTDB): domain Bacteria; phylum Bacillota; class Clostridia; order Oscillospirales; family Acutalibacteraceae; genus UBA737. Next base: position 2,331 of record CAZGRC010000137.1, on the reverse strand, counting down.
TGGTCGATAACAGCGGCAAATTTTGCACGCTCGGTTTTATAAACCGCATCGTTTTCATCGATTCTGGCAAGCGGTTTGTTGGTCGGTATTTCAATAACATCAAGTTTGTAAATCTCCTGAAATTCCGCCTCCTCGGTCATTGCCGTACCCGTCATACCCGAAAGTTTGGTGTAAAGTCGGAAAAAGTTTTGGAATGTTATAGTCGCAAGTGTCTTGGATTCACGTTCTACCTTAACGCCCTCTTTGGCTTCTATTGCCTGATGAAGTCCCTCGTTGTAGCGACGTCCGAACATAAGACGTCCCGTAAATTCGTCAACGATTATTACCTCTCCGTCTTTCACAACATAATCAACATCGCGTTTCATTATGCCGTGCGCGCGGATTGCCTGATTTATATGATGCGCAATCTCGATGTTTTCGGTATCGTTGAGATTTTCTATGTCAAAATAGCGTTCTGCTTTTTCTACACCCGACGGTGTGAGTGTGGCGGTGCGTGCTTTTTCGTCAACAACATAATCACCGTCATAATTTGTAACATCATCGCTCGCCTTGTCGTCCATTTCTTTGACTTTATACATTTTAAGCGAAAGTGCAAAACGGTTTGCACGGGTGTAAAGGTCGGTCGATTTATCGCCTTGGCCCGAAATAATAAGCGGCGTACGCGCTTCGTCGATAAGAATGGAGTCAACCTCATCGACAATCGCAAAGTTATGACCGCGCTGAACTTTTTGCTCTTTATAAATAACCATATTATCGCGCAGATAGTCAAAGCCGAGTTCGTTATTGGTACAATATGTTATATCCGCATTATACGCTTCTCTTTTGGCTTCCTTGTCCATACCGTGAACGATAAGTCCAACCGTAAGACCCATAAAACGGTATATCTTGCCCATCCATTCTGAGTCACGCTTTGCAAGATAGTCGTTTACGGTAACAATATGAACGCCTTTGCCCGAAAGCGCGTTAAGGTATGCCGGCAAGGTTGCAACCAATGTTTTACCTTCACCCGTGCGCATTTCACTGATACGTCCCTGATGGAGTATTATACCGCCGAGTATCTGCACCGGAAAATGGCGCATACCGAGCACCCTGTCACCTGCTTCGCGGCAAGCGGCAAAAGCCTCGGGCAAAATATCGTCAAGTGTTTCACCGCATTGAAGTCGCTCTTTAAATTCGTCGGTCTTGGCACGCAGTTCATCGTCAGACAGGGCACGATATTCTTCCTCAAGAGCCAAAACGCGCTGTTGCAACGGCATAATGCGCTTAAGTTCCTTTTCACTGTAGTTTCCGAATAGTTTTTTCAGTAAGCTCATAAAATACCTCATTTTCAATTTAAGAAATATATATCATTTTTTATTTTAATTCCCGAAGTATGAGAAATTTTTCCGTCCTCGGTTATAAAAACAGCTTCGGTATCGGCGGTGTTTTCGATAATCTTTTCCGCCTCATCCAAACCCAGCAATATGCAAACGGTGGAAAGGGCATCACAGTCGGCACCGTTCTTCCCTATAACCGTAGCGGAGACAAGATCGGTTTCCGCGCCGTAACCCGTTTTCGGGTCAAGAATGTGATGGTATTTTTTTCCGTCACATTCAATATACCGTTCATAAGTTCCCGATGTCACAACATTGTAATTTCCGCAAACGCTCACACGCGCGGATACACCGTCACCGCCGAAAGGCTCCTTTATACCGATTATGCGTTCAACGTCACCGAATACGGCAATATTTCCGCCGAGGTTAATTATTCCCTCGTCAACACCTTCGAAAATAAAAAACTCGCGCAATTTATCACCGATAAAACCTTTGGCAATACCGCCGAGATCTATCTGTGCATTCGATGAGCGCACGGTATTTCCCTCAACCGTGACACTGTGATAATCAACGCTTTGCAGTGCTTCGGCTATCTCGCTGCGGTCGGGAATAATATCGCCGCCGAAATCCCAAAGCGCACTCACCGAAGCAATTGTTATATCAAAAGCGCCCTTTGACTGCTCACCGTAATAAAGCGCGCGTTCCAAAAGATAACGGGTGTCTTCAGATACGGTTACCGCTTCTTCGGATGTGTTTATCCTGCAAACATCGCTTTGTCGGTCGGTGAGACTGAACATCTTTTCATACTGCCGACACAGGTCAAACGCTTTCTCGATAATCGCTTCGTCACACTCAACCCGCAATGTCACAAACGTATCGAGAAGAAATTCGGTATTACTGTTTTTTGCCGTATCACCGCATCCGCAAAGTGCCAGCAAAACCAAAATCATATTAAGTGATAAAAATTTTTTCATACATTCATTATACTATATCTTTCTTTTTTTGTAAAGATGTGTTA
>CAZGRC010000136.1:0-3802 GCA_964528125.1 uncultured Ruminococcus sp. | reverse complement strand
GCTCACACGAGGCATATGCCTGTCCCGACGGTATCGAGGATTATGACATCATATTCCCTCAAAAAGAAACCCTTGAGGCATATGAAGTTATCGGCAATCTCATCGGCAATAAGGTGACTACCGTAATCAAAGACTCCCATACACTTCCTCTTTATAATAAATATTTTGAAATTGATGCGCTGGTATTCAAATCCTTAAAATCGCACGCCGCTACACTTCGCAACCGAAAAACGTGTAAAAGCGTTTATGTCGAATTCCCCGATGCCGAATATCTGCTTTTGTGGACAAAACCCAACAGCGGCTATATCTGCATAGAACCTTGGAATGGTATTCCGCCCGCACTTGATGCGGGTTATGCGATCGAGGAAAAAGAGGGCATAAACACCCTTGACCCCAACTGTTGCTATATAAATAAGCATACCATTCATTTTTAACAGCACAGCAGACGGCTTGATATACGCCGTCTGCTGTGCTGTTTATATCTTTTTAAAATTAACCTTTGCAAAATTTGTCAAATGCGTTTTGCAGTTGACGGTATAACTTGCTCAACTTCTGTGCCTGTATGTATTCGTCGCACGGGGCGCAGTTCGGACAGTTTTCAATCTGTTTGCACTGCGGCTGAATCGGGCAGGTGGCACACAGTTCAATCGGTTTGCGCAAACGCTTCCATTCGGAAATAATTTTGTCGTTTTTTTCGTCGCTGTAAATACTTCCCCAAAAACCCTCATCCGAAAAATGTTCGCATTTTCCGAGTTTTCCGTTCGGTAAAACTGTGGTCGAACGGTCATCATCCGCCATACAGTAATTAAGCGTGATTTTATTCGCCGGCGCCGCCTTTGTGCCGAATCCGCATTCGGCAATATACTCTTCGATTTTCATCTGCTCAAGTGTAAAACTCTGCTTTTCATCCGTGGGTCGCACCGAATTTGAAAGATTAAAGTTGTCAAACAGCAAATAAGTATATGCGTATAATAAATCTCCGTTTTCACCGAAACGCTCTTTTAAAATATCAACAAGTGCATACAAATCATCCTTGTTGTGCCTGTCCATATTCATTCTGACTGTAACCCTGATTCCCGCTTTCAACAGCCGCTCAATGTTATCAAGTACACGGAAAAACGGGCTTTCGTCGGTTTTGTAAATATATGCTTTGCATCGGTTGTATACTTCTTCAGTGCCGTCAAGCGTTATTTGCACCTGTTTGAGATTCCATTTTTCAGCGGCTTTTTCAACCGTTTCTCCGTCAAACAGATAACCGTTGCTCACCGTTTTTGACTTGAATTCAATGCCCGCACTCCGCAGTTTGTCCGTAATAATGTCTATCGGGTTTTGATTGTATAACGGCTCTCCTCCGAACCACTGTATGCTCACCTTTTGACCGAGTGAATTTTTGATAATATAATCGGCAACATCCTCGGCTGTTTTGTCGCTCATATGATATTTTTTCGCGCCGCGCTCATAACAGTAAAAACACCGCGCGTTACAGTCCATTGTCGAATAAATTGTATATCGCGTAATACCTTTCGGATTGTCAAATAAAGGCATCAAAGAAATAAACTGTTCTTTCAGTTTGCCGTCGTCAAAATCTTTCGAAACAAGAAAATAATCTTTCACCGCCTGCTCGAAAATACTGTTTTTTATATTATCGGTTATACCGTTCAATTCCTCTTTGTCAAGTGCAATCAATTGCCGTGAAAGCGTGTTGAAAAGCAGAATTTTGCCCCTGTATTCGCACTTTACAACAAAGGTAAAGAATCTGTATTCTCCGTCCGGAGAATATTTCTGCTCTCCGATTGCCGTACCGAATAATGTGTTCTTTTCGATTATAGTTTTCATATACTACTCACCTTTTAAAATCCGTAAATATTTTTTTACACGCCCGATAATTCGCCGTATCGCGTTTTGTTTTAATCACGATAGTTGCTTTTGACCTTTACGAAAACTGCCCCGTTTTCACGGGGCAGAAAATCAGTATGTTGATTTTTATTATTAAATTTCAGTATCGTCAGTTTCATTGTGCGTTATGCAAGGAGCGGATGTTGTAATAATATCGGCAACATCCATTTTAACGATTTCAAATTCAATTTTCATTATGCAAACCTCTTTTCTTCATAAATTAACTAATATTCACAAACTTTAAGCAAAATACGCCGCTGCGGCATCACCATAGTTAATCATCGCATAGAAGAGGTCTACCGTTCCGTCTTTAGCTGCACTGCCATTATCAATCAAATATTTTGCAACGCCGGCAATAGAGCCTGTAAAAGAACAGTTACATTTGGTTTCACCATCATAAATCGTAACGGTAAAAGGAATTCTCATTTGTTTGGCAGAAAAAGCATCAAGATAGAAACCGTATCTATCTATATACTTGCTTTCATCATAAAGCTCAAAAGTATCATATGTTACAGTATTTTCTACGTCGTAATATGTATAGTTTACAACAGTCTTTAAATTAGCAACATTCGGAGTGGTTTCGGCTGTATCAAGTCTGTATCCTAACTTAAGCGAAATCTTAGACTCCAATGCATATAAAAAGTTTGAAAAACGAACTGTAGGCAATGTGAAAGAGTTTACCATATCCGCTTCTACATTTGGAACGTCTTTTGTAACGTAAGAAGCAAAACCGCCTAAATTTTCAGTAGAATTTGCGTAGTTATCTGTTCTGTACTTAAAGTATTTTTGTGCTTCTCCGCCATAGTTTAAAAGATTTGCATAAAGTTTAAGTTCGGTTTCTTTGGTGGATTTTACATTCATTTGAGCGACATCTACAATGTTGTAAGATTGTACACGACCACTGTACCAAACACCGTCTACTTTTACAAATGTGTTAAGAGTAAGATAATCTGTCATATATTTAGCGGCAATGCCGGTCTTTATGGTTTGACAGGGAATATCCTTGTTGGTTCCGCGCATTGTGTCTTCGGCTTCTTCCAAGGTTGTGTAATTGATTTCATCGAGACCGTCTAATGCAAGTGTTGTTTTAAAAGAAACATTTTCTGCATTTTCAAGAATGGAATCTTTTACATGATATTGGAAACTGATTTCCGCCTCCAAATCCAGATTTACATAACTTGCTCTGTAAGTATCGTTATATGAAACACTTTGATTTGCTTTGATTTCTCCGCAAAGAGAACAGGTTTCTGTAAGTGTGCCATATGTTGTTGTGGTATTGCTATCTTTCACGCCCACAGCAGGAGTTGCTTCGGTAACTACCCATTTGTGCTCACATACGGTGGGTTTAACATTCGCCACAACCGCGCCGTTGGTAACAGCGAAGTTTTGGATAAGGGATTCCGTGCCTGTATAAGTGCCGTCGTCGACGTTGAATGTACCGGCGGTAGCGGCAGATACGGATGTAACCTTAACATCATAAGAACCGGCGGCAGGTGCAACAAAGGTGATAACGATGGTTGCGTCCTCAAAATATCCGAGACTGTCACCCGCACCCTCAATTAAAAGGCGAATAGTGTCGGTGCCGTTTGCAATGGTAACATCACCGAAACCGTTCTTGATGGAGTTGTCGCTGAGAAGTATATCATCGCCGGAAGTTGACGAAATGGCGATATCGGGTTCAAGCACACCGTTGTCGGTTTCGCTTTCCGATAATGCCTTGCCCGCAATGTCAAGACCCTCAAAGCTGACATCAAGCAAAGCGGCGGCGAATCCTGTGGATTCGATTTTTATTGTCGCGGTGGCGGTAGTAGCTTCGCCCACATTGAAAGTAGTGCCCGTAACTACTACAGAGTTTGTTTCTGCGGCACTGACTGTGAAACAGCCCATCATTGCCGTGAGGCAAAGC
>CAZGRC010000135.1:0-3845 GCA_964528125.1 uncultured Ruminococcus sp. | reverse complement strand
TCAATACACCTCGGTGTTTCCTGCGTTATCGAAGAATTTTCAAAAGAAGGTCTTGAGAAAAATATCATAACTCCGATGAAACTCGACCCGCCGCTCCCTCCACGAAGCATAGGCTACGCACATTTGAAGCACAACCCTCTCTCCCTTCCGGCACAGGCATTTTTAAAACTTATAAACGAAAATCCGACAATGCGAAAATAATAGTTGACTTTGCGCGAAAATACTGTTATAATACAGTGTGCTAATCGGAAAAATATGTTCGATTTGGCTCCTTGCTTCGCGCAAATGCCGAAGCCAAATGTCCAAAAGGAGGTGCAACGAAATGACCAATAAGTATGAGGCTTGTCTTGTTTACTCGGTAGCAGGCGGCGAAGATGCCGTTAACGCACTGAAAGAAAAGTTCAATGACCTTATCGCCAAAAACGGCACGGTTGAAAACGTTGACGAATGGGGTAAGCGCCGTCTTGCCTATCTCATCAACGATGAAGCCGAGGGTTACTATGTGTTCACAACATTTACAAGTGAACCCACTTTCCCCGCCGAGCTTGAGCGTATCGCCGGTATTACCGACGGCGTTCTCCGCGTTATGGTAATCAAAAAGTAATGGAGGAAAAAATGTATGTTTAATGTAGTTATACTTACAGGTCGTCTTACTGCAGACCCCGAACTGAAAACTACCCAAAGCGGAATTTCCGTGACTTCATTCTCCATTGCGGTAAGCCGCCGCTTTACGCGCGCAGGCGAAGAACAGCAGACGGATTTCATTAACATTGTTGCATGGCGTCAAACTGCGGAATTCATCGCTAAATACTTCAAAAAAGGCAATATGATCGGTATTCGCGGCAACATTCAAACCCGCAAATATGTCGATAAAAACGGCAACAATCGTACCGCTTTTGAAGTTGTGGTTGACGATGTTCAGTTTGTTGAATCCAAGCGTGACAGCGCCGCTCCCGCAGCGGATGCAGGTATGCCTGCCGCAAATGCCGCTTCGTTCAGCAACGCAGGTGCCGATGATTTTTCTGAAATCGGCGGTATGGATGATGACCTTCCGTTTTAATCAGCCCAAAATCAAATAAGGAGGAAAATTTCCGATGGAAAAAATGGATAGACCCGGACGCAAGAAGAGCCGCAAAAAGATTTGCCACTTCTGCACCGATCGTGTTGAGCAGATAGATTACAAGGATGTTGCAAGACTTCGCAAGTTCATTACAGAACGCGCAAAGATTCTGCCCCGTCGCGCAACCGGCACTTGTGCCGCACATCAGCGCGAACTGACTGTCGCTATCAAGCGTGCCCGTCAGACCGCTCTTCTGCCCTATACCAACGAATAATAAGAGCTTATTTCAAACGCCCGTCCGCAATGGACGGGCGTTGTTGCGTTTGGCAGACTCTAAAAGCGTATCAAATTGCGATTTGCGTTTTCAGATGCCCACCGCACGAATGTATTCGGCATATGCCTTTTCCCATTCGGCATTATTTTGCGGTTTGTATTTTTTGAGTTCCGTGGAATTTGCGACCGCACGGCGAATATCGGCAAGATTTTCAAGTTCACCGAGAGCAGTGTAAACCACACCGATATTACCCATAACCGTGGCCTCGGTGGGACCTGCCGAAACTTCGACGTTGCAGGCATCTGCGGTCATTTGGCAAAGCAGTTTGTCTTTTATTCCGCCGCCCAAAATATTTATTCCGCAGTATTCCCTGTCCGACATTTCACCGAGATTATTAAATGTATATTTATACTTCATTGCAAGGCTTTGATAAATACAGCGCATTACTTCGCCACGCGTTTGCGGTACATACTGACCGGTGCGTTCACAATATTCCTTTACACGCCGCGGAAGATTTCCCGCCGTTTCAAACAGAGGGTCATCCACGTCAATAAAGCATTTAAACGGTTCGCTTGCCAGCGCTTCTTTTTCAAGAACATCAAAGCCGACTTCCTCGCCTTCCCTGCGCCACTGACGGCGCGATTCCTGTATAAGCCACAGACCCATTATGTTTTTAAGAAAACGGATAGTGTCTTCAAAGCCGCCCTCATTGGTGAAATTTGCGGTATTTTTATTTATTATCGGGGTCTTGCTCTCAATCCCGAAAAGGCTCCAAGTGCCGCAACTGATATATACAAAATCATCTGATGATGCGGGTGCTGCCACAACGGCGGAGGCGGTATCGTGTGAAGCACAGGCAATAACCGGCACCTTTTCACAACCGAGTTCCTCGCAAATTTCATCCGAAAGCGTTCCGTAAACTTCGCCCGCTTTTATAACGGGTGCGAAAATATCCCGCGGCAAGCCGAGACGATCAATCAAATCAAAATCCCAATTTTTGGTATAAGGATTCAAAAGATTTGATGTCGAGGCAATGGTTTTTTCCTCACAGATAACACCCGTGAGCATATATGCAAAGAGATCCGGCATCATAAGAAACTTATCGGTGCGTGCCAACAGTTCGGGTTCACTATATTTTAAATACATCAGTTGATACAGCGTGTTAAAGCGCAAAAACTGTATTCCCGTGCGTTCATAAATATCATCTTTGGATATAAGTTCAAAGACTTTTTCGGGCACATCGGCGGTGCGCATATCGCGGTAGTGAACGGGATTTGCAAGCAGATTCCCGTTTTTATCGAGCAAGCCGAAATCAACCCCCCAAGTATCAATGCCCACCGCATCAAAACTGCCCTCAGCAAGCGCTTTGGTAATGCCGGTTTTAATTTCAAAAAACAAACGCAGTACATCCCAATACATTGTGCCGCGCACAATAACGGGGTCATTAGAAAAGCGATGGATTTCACGCATTTCCATTTTTCCGTTTTCAATCGTTGCAAGCATTGCCCTGCCGCTTGATGCGCCGAAATCAAAAGAAAGAACTTTTTTCATATAATATAACCTCGCAATTAAATTTTATTAAAGCCGATAAAATCGGCTTGTCGAAACACTTTTAAGAGTTTTGGCATTCTATAACCATTATACAATAAACCGTTGCGTTATTCAAGAAAAACATACTTGTATTTGACAACGGCTTAATTTTGAGTTATATTATATTTATACTAATTTTCAGGAGTGTTTTTTATGTCCAACATCTGGCATGATATTTCACCTAAACGCATCACACCCGAAGACTTTATTTGCGTGGTTGAAATTTCCAAAGGCAGCAAGAAAAAGTATGAACTTGACAAGGAAACGGGCTATATAATGCTTGACCGCATACTCTACACCTCTACCCACTACCCTGCCAACTACGGCTTCATTCCCCGCACCTACGGTGATGATGAAGATCCGCTTGATGTTCTTCTCCTGTGTTCCGAACCGCTTGAGCCGATGTCGCTTGTGCGCGCATTCCCCATCGGCGTTATTTCTATGATAGACAACGGCAGAAACGACGAAAAGATAATCGCAATTCCTTTCGGTGACCCGACATATAACCACTATACCGACATCGATCAGTTGCCGTCACACATCTTTGAAGAAATGTGCCATTTCTTTAAGGTTTATAAAAACCTCGAACACAAAACCACCGCTGTCGATGAGGTTATGGCACGCAATGAAGCAATAAAAATCATTAACGGTGCAATAAACCGATATATCGAAAATTTTTGCAAATAAACCGGTCTCTTACTGCCGTGCCGGATTGCAAGTTTGATATTGACAATTCCCGCCTTTTGGTGTAATATAGATTGGTGCCGCGCACTATATCGGCAAATAAACCCACACTGTCCGCTTGCCGTTTTCTCCCAAACCGAGCCAACGGCGAGCGCGGATATATTAAAACCGAATAATCATAAATTTTCAAGAAATGCCGCTTTAGTTAAATGGATATAACAAGCCCCTCCTAAGAAG
>CAZGRC010000134.1:0-3852 GCA_964528125.1 uncultured Ruminococcus sp. | reverse complement strand
GTACTATAAGATTTTCGTTAACGAAAATACCGTAATGATGGTAAAAATTCACCTTTACTCTTATAATATCGCCCGAATGCGGTTCTTTTTGTGCCCACTTCATAATGCTGTTTTGCGTTCTATAAGTGTCGCAACATCACTTACGGTATGAAGTTCTCCGAAATCGGAGTTTGCGAATTTTATGTTGAATTCTTCTTCAAGCGCCATTGCCATATATAGCATACCGATAGAATTCATACCGATGTCCCGGATCAGTTCGGCTTCGGGTTTTACGGCGGATATGTCTATCTCATCCTCAAAAACATTTTTGAAAATTTCGATGATTTTTTCGATAGTATTCATTTTTTCGCATCCTTTGTAAGTTTGTTATAGGTTGAACGGCATTCTTCCATACTGTTCAAAAGAAGTTCGGATATTTTTTCTATATCCGCCAAAGTAGGCATTTTGCCGCTTAAAAAGTCGCGACAGTTTATTGCGTTACCGATTACGACACGGCGCGGTTCGTACCAATGTTTGCGTTTTTCGGAATACATCGGCACAATGGGAACATTTGCTTTCACAGCCATTAAAACCGTGCCGGATTTTATGCTGTCGATATGACCTTCCGCCCGTATACCGCCCTGCGGGAAAACGGTGAGCACACGTCCTGATTTTAATATATCCACGGCACGGCGAACGCCCTCTATATCGGAGATGTTGCGGTCGATTTTGATACATCCCATACCTTTGAGCAGGATGTTACGTATTTTTACGTTCATTACTTCTTCGGAAGCAAGGAAAAACACCCGTCTGTACCAAAAGGCGGTTCCTACTGTGAACGGGTCACTCAAATCAATGTGGTTTGCGGCAACAAGGTTACCGCCGCGGAGAATATCGGTGTATTTTTCACCGTCAATACGGTATTTCTTTATTCTGAAAATCGCAAGACAGGGGGTGCATACGATGCGTCCTATATCCTGCGGCAGACGGTGAATATCGAAAAGCTTTGATTTATCTTTTTTCATCGGTGCGAAGTTGGCGCTCAAGTTCGCGTTTAAGGCGCGCTTCTTCCTCCTCAAGATATTTTGTAAGGCGTTCAAGTTCCGCGGAATCGGGTTCTTCGGTTTGACACAGTTTGCGAAGATATACAGGCTCTCCGATCATAACCTGTGCACGTTTGTTAAAGCGATAAACCCCGTTTGTATAAATCGGGATAATCGGTGCATCGGTGCGCAGAGCGATGTAGACAATGCTGGGTCTGAAAGGGTGATATTCGCCTTTTACCGGCAAGCGCCCTTCGGGAAAAATACCAACCGTGGTGCCATTGTCGAGCGATTCAAGCGCTTCCCCCACAAAGGAAAAATCATATGTATCGCGGTTGACGTATATTCCGCCCAAAGAGTTTAAAAACCATGAAAAAACAGCGTTTTTGCAGTAGAGAGCTTCCGAAATTAAAAAACGCACAGTGCGAAACGGGAATATAAGAAGATAGAGTGCAAAATCCATAAGTGACATATGGTTTGACATCAGTATGCAGGGCTTTGGCAGGCGGAGGGATTGTGCCTCACGGTTCATATAGTGTATGCGCGGTTTGAAGAAAATCAGTGTCGGAATGATGCCGGTGATTTTTACAAACCAAACTACAAAAAGATTGGTCTTGTGCTTTTTCATATTTAAATATACCTTTCAAGATATTCGCAGAATTCCTTTACGGTATAGCGGTAGTTTTCTTTGTCGGAATAGTCGGTGACCGAAAATTCCTTTGCAAGCGCCGTCAGTACCGAAAAATATTTAAGGCTGTCCGCACCGAGGTCGAATATAATATGTGCATTGTTGTCAATGCTGTCGGCATTGACACCGAGTTCATCAGCCACTAACTGTTTTACCCGTTTGGCAAGCGGACTGTTGCCGTCAAATCCGTCGGGTGTATCGGACAGAGAACTTTTGATGTCGGCAAACGGGAGTAGTTTGATATCACCGTTATCTATTGCGCGCACAAGCCATTTTCGGCTGACCTTTACTGCGTTGGGATTCATAATCGGGTCAAATGTAAAATAAAAATCTTTTACGGCACTCGCGGCAGGAAGGGAAGAGTTGATTTTGTAAACCGAATCGATTATATCCGCAATGCGTTGTTTTGGAAGATAACGGTTTATTTGTATAACAAGGGACGGGCGTTCGCAATCGCCGTTTAAAAGTCCCAAAACCGAAAATGCCGTAGCATCGGGAATATCAAATAACTGCTCGGTAATATCCGGATTTATGTTTTCTCCGTTTTCACCGATAACGGTATCGCTTTCACGGCCGAGTATGAAGTAATCACCGTCACGGCACTGCATTATATCTCCCGTGTCAAGCCATTCTTCGCGAACGGTTTCGGATTTGCCGGTTATAAGTCGCGCTGCGGCAGAGTCGGCTTTCACAAGTAATGTTCCGCGCTCGCTTATGCAGTAGTTAACCGAGGAAAACGGGCGACCGACCGAACCGTTTTTGCGTGCCTTGAGCGTTTTTCCGAGTTCGACCGAAGTAATGCCGATTTCGCTCATTCCGTAACCGTTGTGAAGCGGATAACCGATATCGTTTATAAGTGACAGCGCCGAGTCTTTTATATAACTGCCGCCGCTTATACAAAATTTTACGCTTTGACCGAAAAGTCGGTCGGTAATATCATGCATAAGTTTTTGGACAACGGCGGGTCCCGAACGCGGGAAAACGGTTTGAATAAAACGGCTTACCTTAAGACCGCGGTAAAACTTTTTCTGCGTTTTGACGTCACTGTTTTTGAGGGTTTTAAGCAACTGTTTTTCGATTGTGTGCCAAAGCATCGGAACCGCGAAAATGTGGGTCACTTCGTGCTTGCGACAGGTTTTAAGTATGGTCTCGGGTGAATAATCCTTTAAAAACACAAGGGTTCTGCCGAAAAAGGTGAACCAAAAATAAACGGCAACAAGCCCGAAAATGTGATAAAAGGGGAGAAAGGCGAGATTTTTAAGGCTTCCTTTGTAATGACCGGATATTCTGGAACTTTTTTTAAGAATATCCTCGGTGCAGAGTATTTGTTCTGAAATTTCTTTGCCTGTGTAAACACAAACCGTTTCGTTAAGAGATGTTGCCGATGTTGAAAGTGCGATTTCGTTTTCAAATTCGCCGCAGAATTCACGGTTTGAAGACAGGGCGGAAAAGTTTATAAACTCGGCATCAAGTTTGCTTGAAGACATTCCGAGGACATATTTTACACCGAGTTTTTTAATTATGCCGTCGGAAAGACTTTTTGGGTGACGCAGATTTATGAGAAGCGGTTTGTTGCCGCTTCTGAGAAGTGCCCAAAATGCGATTATCCATTCGATGCAGTTCTCCATTTCAAGGGCGACAAAGCCGTGTGTGGCGCCGATTTTGTCGTAAATTGCGGCGGATACCGCATTTATCGAGCGGTAGACTTCGCCGTATGTATATTTTTTAATGCGAAAACCGTCATTTGTTTCGGCAAGAATATAATCTTTGCAACGAAACATAATTTCGTATATGTCCGCAAAACTTTTTTTGCTGTTCTTTATAAGTGCGGTATTGGTATCAAGATATTTTTTCAACTTTCTGTTCATATAAACATCCCCTAAACTCAATAATTATATAACTATCTCTCTTTAAAGTCAAGAAAAAGGGCTTTCGGTCAAAAAAACATCAAAATAACTATTGTATTTTCACAAAAAATTTGATATAATCGTTTTGTACGGTCGAATTTTGCGATTTCGGCCAATAATTCGAGAGGAGTACATATATGAAGTATTCACATGAAGTTGAAAATATGTGTCCGCTTGCCAAGGGCGCATATCACGGTCCCGCCGCCATTCCGGAGGAGGGCAAATGGGTACAGGC
>CAZGRC010000133.1:0-3875 GCA_964528125.1 uncultured Ruminococcus sp. | reverse complement strand
ATGTATATATTATTTACCGTCGCGGTGAAGAAGAGATGCCCGCGCGCCGTGAAGAGGTTCATCACGCCAAAGAGGAAGGAATTGAGTTTAAACTTCTTTCAAATCCGGTGCGCATACTTACCGATGAAAACAGTCGTGTTATCGGTATTGAGTGTATTAAAATGGAATTGGGCGAACCCGACAAATCGGGAAGGCGCCGTCCCGTTGCGGTCAAAGACAGTGAATTCACGGTTGATGTCGATTCGGTAATAATGGCGCTCGGCACATCTCCGAATCCGCTTATACGCACAACCACAAGCGGAATCGGCGCTGATGCGCGCGGCTGTATTATTGTTGACGAAAATATGCAAACCGAAAAAACGGGTGTTTATGCCGGCGGCGATGCCGTAACGGGTGCCGCAACCGTAATACTCGCCATGGGCGCGGGCAAAACAGCGGCAAAATCCATTGATGAATATTTGAGGGACAAATGAAAAGAATAGCAAGCTTTTGTGTAAATCACGATAAATTGGGAAAAGGTATGTACATTTCCCGCACCGATGGAGACGTTGTGACCTATGATATACGTATGAAGGTGCCTAACGGCGGCGATTATCTTTTAAACGGTGCCATGCACACCTTTGAACATCTTTTTGCCACCTTTGCCCGAAACAGCGGTGTGGCGCAAAATGTGGTGTATGTCGGCCCTATGGGTTGCCGCACGGGATTTTATCTTCTGCTTCGTGACAGTGTGAGTGCCGAAGCGGCGATAACCCTTGTAAAGGATGCGTTTGCATTTATTTCCGAATTCGATGGTGAAATTCCCGGAAGTACGCGCGTTGAATGCGGAAATTTCCTCGAACACGATCTTGACGGTGCAAAAGCAGTGGCAACGGATATGCTTTCGGTTCTGGAAAACTGGAATTCTGAAAAATTGTCTTATGAGTATCACGGCGCAAATTAAGGTGTGCGGGAATGCAACTTAAAGTACACGACGGTACCGTTGACCTTTCTGGAACGACGGTGCTTGAAAATATTGAAATCGAAATAAATACGAGCAGCCGTATTGCGGTTGTCGGCAGAAACGGTTCGGGAAAAACCACCTTGCTTAGACTTCTTTCGGGAGAAATTCAACTTGCAAATACCGAGGGTGACGGCGGATTTTTATCCGTTTCGGGTAATCCCGTAATCGGGGTGCAGTCGCAGATGTCTTTTGCCGATGACGATGTTAAAATGGTTGATGAAATACGTTCGGCTTACACCGAGATACTTGTCACCAAGGACCGGCTTGATGCGGCACAGCGTGCGATGGAAAGTGATCAGTCGGAAGAAAACATAGGGCGGTATACGGCTCTGCTTGACACCTTTACCGCGCTCGGCGGATTTTATTTTGAAAAGGAATATGAAGCCGCAATAAAAAAGTTCGGTTTCACGGAATCGGACAAACAAAAAACGGTCGGTGAATTTTCGGGCGGGCAACGCACGAAAATTGCTTTTTTGAAACTGCTGCTTTCAAAACCCGATCTATTGCTTTTGGACGAGCCTACCAACCACCTTGATATTGAGGCGGTGTCATGGTTGGAGGACTATTTGAGGGATTATAAAAAAGCTTTTGTAATCGTATCGCACGACCGTATGTTTCTCGACCGTACAGTAAACGAGGTTTACGAGATAGAACACGGCAAAACCGAACGGTATGTCGGAGGATATACCGATTTTGTAGCCAAAAAGCGCGAACGCCGTACACTTATGCAAAAACAGTATGAGGCACAGCAAAAGGAAATTTCCAGACTTACCGACCTTGCCGAACGTTTCCGCTACAAAGCGACAAAGGCGGCAATGGCACAGTCAAAACTGAAACAGATTGAAAAAATGACACCCGTTGAATCACCCGATGCATATGACAACAGAACTTTCCGCGCGAAAATCGAACCTGCGGTTCAAAGCGCAAAGGATGTTCTTATCGTAAACGGGCTTAATATCGGTTTCGAACGCCCTTTGGCAGAGGTAACATTTGAACTGCGGCGCGGACAAAGAGTCGGAATAATCGGAGGAAACGGTCTCGGAAAATCCACACTGCTTAAAACCATTGTGGGAAAAATTCCTGCCCTCGGCGGTGAATATAAAATCGGAGCAAATGTCAATGTGGGATATTTCGACCAGCAAATGGCACAGTATTCGAGCAGCGATACCGTGCTCGAAGATTTTAAACGCGAATATCCCCATGCGGGCGATTTTGAGGCGCGAAGCGCGCTCGGTGCATTTCTTTTCAGCGGCGACGATGTTTTCAAAACGGTTGATATGCTTTCGGGCGGAGAGCGGGTGCGCCTTGCACTGTGCAAACTGATTCGCAAAAATCCGAATTTTCTTATTTTGGATGAGCCAACCAACCATATGGATATTCTTTCAAAAGAAACCCTTGAAGAGCTTCTTGAAGACTACAGCGGAACACTGCTCTTTGTATCGCACGACAGATATTTTGTAAACCGCCTTGCAGAGCGGCTTATCTGCTTTGAAAACGGCGGTGTCAAATATTACGATTGCCGTTATGACGAATATATCGAAAAGAAAAAACAGGAATCGACGGAAACTGCGGCGGCAAAAATCGAATCGGTGCCGAAGAGCAAAAAAGGGTATACCACCCCCGCAAAAGAAAAAGCCAAACGTGACAGGGCAATAAAAAAAGCCGAGGAAAAGATTGCCGCGCTTGAAGAACTTATAGATAATTTGAATTCGCAACTTCAAAGCGAAGAAAATATCAGCGACTATGTGAAACTTTCGGAAATAGGAGAAAAACTTGCTTCGGCAGAGGAAGAATTGCTTGAAACAATGTCCGAATGGGATACGCTGTGCGCGACGGAATAATAAAAATTCGGAAAAATTAAAATTATACTTGATTTTTGAATAATATTGTGATAATATAAATTTGTTATCGATTTAGGAAGGAGTGACAGTAATGAGAGAGGGTATTCATCCGCAGTACGAAAAAGTAACAATCAAGTGCGCTTGCGGTGCCGAATTTGAAACACGCTCCACAAAGAAGGACATTCGTTTGGATATTTGTTCTAAATGTCATCCGTTTTTTACAGGTAAGCAGAAACTGGTAGATACCGGTGGTCGTGTTGACAGATTCAAGAAGCGTTTCGGTATGGAAGACAAATAATCTTTCGTTTTTTCACAGTCGTCTGCAAAAGCGGACGGCTGTGTGTTTTTTTGTGAGGTGCGGTGATTGAAGAAATACATTACGGTTGACGGCGAATCTTCGGCTGAATATGAAGAAAAGCGATCTCGCTTTATTGCGGCGGTTTATCCCTGTGACAGCGAACAAAAGGCGAACGGGTTTATTGCTGCGGCAAAAAGCAAATACTGGGATGCGCGGCACAACTGTTATGCTTATGTGCTTCGTGACGGCACGGCACGTTTTTCGGATGACGGCGAACCGCACGGTACGGCGGGCAAACCCATACTTGATGTTATAAAAGGCAGCGGTGCCGTGGATGTTATAATAATCGTAACACGTTATTTCGGCGGGGTGTTGCTCGGTACAGGCGGTCTTGTTCGAGCTTATTCAACGTCGGCGCGGGATGCGCTTAAAATGTCGAATTTTGTTGAAATGTGTCCCTGCACCGATTTTTCGGTCGTTTGTCCCTACGGCGATTATGAACGGCTTGTAAAACTTATCGAAAACTGCGGCGGAAAGATTTCCGATACGGTTTATACCGATAGAACCGAAGTTTTTTGTTCTTTTAAAAACGATTGCCGAGATGAGTTTGAAAATGTTCTCTGCGAAACCTTCTCGTCGCGTATCAAACCGCAAAAAATCGGTGAAAATTATTGCGGATTTGCGATAAATCGGGAATAAAAAGAGGAATTTGCAAATTTTTGACTAATATTAT
>CAZGRC010000132.1:0-3883 GCA_964528125.1 uncultured Ruminococcus sp. | reverse complement strand
CCTTTACGGCATAGTAAGGCGGCGTTTTGTACAGACCTTTGCCGTAGCCCAATTCAAGCAGAGATTCACCCGTCATAACACGCGAGGAAATATCAACCATAGGAACACCGGTAACCTTACTGATATACGGCACGGTGCGTGAAGCACGCGGATTAACCTCAATAACATAAAGCTCGTTATTGTAGATAAGATACTGAATATTTACAAGACCCTTTGTACCGAGAGCAAGCGCAAGCATTTTTGAACAATCGCAAATTCTGCCGAGCATCTTATCGTTGATGTTATAGGGCGGATATACCGCAATAGAGTCACCGCTGTGAACACCCGCACGCTCAATATGCTCCATAACGCCGGGGATAAGAACATCCTTGCCGTCGGAAATTACGTCAACCTCAAGTTCGGTACCTGCCATATACTTATCGACTAAAACAGGATTATCAATGCCCTGCGCCAAAATTCTTTCCATATACATCCGAACATCGTCATCATCGTGAACAATGCGCATATTCTGACCGCCGATAACATATGACGGGCGGAGCAAAACGGGATATCCGAGATTGTTTGCCGCACCGAGTGCTTCCTCGAGAGTGAGAACGCCGGCGCCCTTCGGACGCTTAATCGAAAAGCGTTCAAGCAGTTCATCGAAACGCTCTCTGTCCTCGGCAAGGTCGATTCCCTCTGCCGAAGTGCCGAGAATTTTTATTCCGTTTTTATCAAGGAACTGTGTGAGTTTAATTGCAGTTTGACCACCGAAAGCCACAACAACACCGACAGGTTGTTCAACCTTGATTATGTTCATAACATCTTCGGGTGAGAGCGGTTCAAAATAAAGTCTGTCGGCTGTATCGTAATCGGTTGATACCGTTTCGGGGTTATTATTTACGATAACAACATCATAACCGAGTTCCTTTAAGGTCCAAACGCAGTGTACCGATGAATAGTCGAATTCGATACCCTGACCGATACGTATGGGACCCGAACCCAAAACCATAATAACAGGCTTGCCCGAACGCTTAAACGAACGTGCTTCGCACTCGCCGCCGTAGCAAGAATAGAAATACGGTTTTACCGCCGCAAATTCGCCGCCGCAAGTATCAACCATTTTGTAGGAAGCCTCCATACCGGGAAGTTTGTCGCTGCCCGAAAGACGCTTGAGGGCATCATCGGTATAACCGAGACGTTTACCCTCAAAATAGAGCTCGTCGGTTATACCGCCGGATATGGCTTTTTCATAGTTAACAAGATTTAAAAGTTTGTTTATAAAGAACTTATCGATTCGGGTAATGCGGTTGATTTCTTCAACACTTATTCCCGATTTGAGCGCTTCAAATACCGTGAAAATACGGCGGTCGTCAAGACGTGCAAGACGTTCGAGTATGGGAGCATCGTCAAGCGGGGGGGCATTTAAAGTGTCAAGCGATATTTCAGCACCGCGCACCGCTTTCATAATGGCGTTTTCAAAGCTGTGTCCGATTGACATAACCTCGCCCGTCGCTTTCATTTGTGTGCCGAGTGCACGTGAAGAACCCGCAAACTTATCAAAGGGCCATTTGGGGAATTTAACAACGGCATAGTCAACCGACGGTTCAAAGCAGGCACAGGTTTCGCCCGTGATATCGTTTTGAATTTCATCAAGTGTATAACCGAGTGCGATTTTAGCGGTAATCTTTGCAATGGGATATCCCGTTGCCTTGGACGCAAGTGCAGAAGAACGCGAAACGCGGGGATTAACCTCGATAACGGCATATTCAAAACTGTCGGGATTAAGCGCAAACTGACAGTTGCAGCCGCCGACAATGCCAAGAGATGTCACAATGTTGAGTGATGCATTTCGAAGCATTTGATACTCTTTGTTTGAAAGGGTGAATGCCGGTGCAACAACAATGCTGTCACCTGTATGTATACCGACGGGGTCGAAGTTTTCCATACTGCAGACGGCAATAACATTTCCGGCACTGTCACGCATAGTTTCAAACTCTATTTCTTTCCAACCGTAGATATAGCGTTCAACCAATATCTGGGTTATCGGTGACATATCAAGACCGGTGCGCGCAATGACCTTCAGCTCTTCGGCATTGTATGCAACACCGCCGCCGCCGCCGCCGAGTGTGAACGCGGGACGAACAATAACGGGATATCCGATTCTGTCGGCAACCGAAAGTGCCGTTTCGACATCGTTTGCAATATCCGACGGAATGGTGGGTTCACCGATAGCGTCCATTGCTTCTTTAAAGAGTTCCCTGTCTTCCGCCTTGTCAATTGCTTCGACATTGGTACCGATAAGGCGGACATTGTGTTCTTTAAGAAAACCCTCATGGTCAAGTTGCATTGCAATGGTAAGACCAGTTTGACCGCCGAGACCTGCAAGCAGGCTGTCGGGTTTTTCTTTTTTTATAATACGCTTGATTGTTTCGGCTGTAAGCGGCTCAAGATATATGGCATCTGCAAGCGCTTTGTCGGTCATAATAGTAGCGGGATTGGAATTGACAAGTACAACCTCGACCCCTGCCGATTTCATAACACGGCAACCCTGCGCACCTGCGTAGTCAAACTCTGCCGCTTGTCCTATAACAATTGGACCCGAACCGATTATCATTACTTTCTTTATGCTTTTATCCTGCGGCATATCAGTTTTCCTCCATCATTTTAATAAAGTTATCATAAATAAACGACATATTATGCGGACCGTTTGACACCTCAGGTACAAATTGTACCGAAAACGCCTTTTTATCTTTATAAACAATACCCTCACAGGTGCCGTCGTTCACATTAACAAGGTTTGTTTTTCCGTCTGCCGCACTGTTGTTTACGACGGTGTAGGCATGGTTTTGTGCGGTTATATAGGTACGGGCGCCATCAAGGTCTTTTACAGGTTGACTGCCGCCGCGGTGACCGTATTTGAGTTTTTCGGTTTTTCCGCCGTTTGCAAGCGCCAAAATCTGATGACCGAGTCCTATGCCGAGAATCGCCGTCTTTCCGAAGAGTGTCTTGACTTCCGCTATGGCGGCGGTGTTTTCGCACGGATCACCCGCACCGTCACCAAGCAGTATACCGTCGGGCTTGTCCGCAACAACGGCATCTGCGTCAGTATCGTATTTTACCGTTTTAACATTGCAGCCGCGCTTTACAAGTTCATCTATCACATTATGTTTTGCACCGTAATCGATGTATGTAACATTAAAGCGTGCGTTTTCGGACTTATATTCTTTTACTTCGCAGTCCGACAAACTTTCAACCGCGTTTACAATTTTGAAGTTTTTCACATCTTCGAGGCTCTCCGGAATTTTATCGGTAATAACGGCATTCATAGCACCGTTATCGCGAATATGGCGGGTAATCGCTCTGGTATCGACTCCGTAAATTCCCGCAACACCCTGTTTTTTCAGGTATTCGTCAAGATTATACTGACAGCGGAAATTCGACGGCGCCTCACACCACTCTCTTACAACAAAGCCGCCGAGTGCACATTTTCCGACAAAATCTTCTTCAATAATACCGTAGTTTCCGATAAGCGGAAATGTTTGAACAACTATCTGTCCGAAATAACATTCATCGGTCAGCGTTTCAATGTATCCGACTGCGCTTGTATTAAAAACAAGTTCACCGATACTTTTCTTTTCGGCACCGAAAGAATATCCCTCAAATGCGGTACCGTCTTCCAAAACCAAATATGCTTTTTTCTTCATCGCAATCACCCCAGAGTTGCCGCCATAACGGCTTTTATTGTATGCATTCTGTTTTCCGCCTCATCAAAAACGATGGAACGTTCGCTTTCAAACACCTCGTCGGTAACCTCGATAGCATCAAGGTCGAAACGTTCGCACATTTCGCGACCGACTTCGGTATTTCGGTCATGGTAAGCAGGCAGACAGTGCATAAAGAC
>CAZGRC010000131.1:0-3899 GCA_964528125.1 uncultured Ruminococcus sp. | reverse complement strand
GTCCTGTGCGACAGGAGTCTGCGAACCATGTCAGGCGGGGAACCGAGCAGCATTAAGCAGTTTTTTCTGTGCGCCGCAGTAAATCGGTCCGTTCGTGCGACTTTAGGACGCAAGTTTTTTATAGAAGGTGAATTATGGCATATCAGGCACTATATCGAAAATACCGTCCGCAAACATTTTCCGATGTTGTCGGGCAAGAGCATATTACCGATACTCTCAAAAACGAACTCGCTTCAAATAAAATTGTTCACGCCTATCTTTTTACAGGTACACGCGGAACGGGAAAAACAAGTTGCGCCAAAATTCTCGCAAAGGCGGTAAACTGTCTTTCGCCCGTGAACGGCGATCCCTGCGGCGAATGTGAAATGTGCCGTGCCATTGCCGCCGGTGAAATCACCGACATCAGCGAAATAGATGCTGCTTCCAACAACGGTGTGGAAAACATCCGCGAACTTCGCGAACAGGTCACTTTTGCACCCGCTGCGGCAAAGTACCGCGTTTATATTATCGACGAAGTGCATATGCTGAGTATCGGTGCATTCAATGCCCTGCTTAAAACTTTGGAAGAACCTCCTGCACACGTTGTGTTTATACTTGCCACAACCGAGGTTCACAAACTGCCCGCCACCATACTTTCGCGGTGCCAGCGTTTTGATTTCAGACGAATCGAACCTTCTCGCATATGTGAACGAATACAGTATATTGCCGAAAAAGAAGGTCTTACCGTCACCCCCGATGCCGCGACGCTTATCGCAAGTGCGGCGGACGGCGGTATGCGCGACGCGCTTTCGATTCTCGATTTATGTGCATCCCACTGCACCGATATCGACGAAGATGCCGTTTCAAAGGTGTGCGCCATGGCAGGCGGCGATCATCTTATAAAACTTGCCGACCTTATAAAAGCGCGTGACACCGAAGGAGCTCTCTTGCTTATTGACGAACTTCACCGTTCATCTGTCGATATGATGAGATTGCTGTCGGAACTTACAAACCACTTCCGCGATCTTATGATAGTAAAAACCGTGAAAAGCGGAACCAGACCGATAGTATGTTCGGGTACAAAAATGAAAGCACTGGAAGCACAGGCGGCAAATTACGATATACAGGAAATTATGTCGGTGCTCTCACGGCTTCAACAAACCGCCGCATCAATGCAAAGCGGAAACCGACGTTGCGAAATGGAAATGGCAATTATTAAACTATGCCGTCCGGAGGTCTGTTTGGATCTTAACGCCCTCGAAATGCGTGTTTCGGCACTTGAAGCGGGAATTCCCGCAAAAGCGGCGGCAGGACCCGCGGAAACACCCAAAAAAACCACACCCGCACCGAATGCGAAAGAAAATATTGAATCAGACGACGAAATACCGCTTCCCGATTCTCCCTATGAGCCGTCTGCGGCACCCGATGTTACCGCTTCTCCCGCCCCCCAAAAAAATGACGGGGTTGCAACTCCGGTTGAGGATTGGAGCGAAGTCCTGAGCATTCTGCGCACAACCTGTCCGCTTATTGCAGGTGTTCTTCAGGGCTCCAACGCATATATTAAAGGTCAGTATTTGCTTATTGATGCGGCAAATGACCAGTTCAGAACACTTGTCAACGGAAGCAGTCCGCAATACCGTGACAGTATTCGCAAAGCGGCGGCACAGGTTCTCGGCGGAACATATAAACTGGGACCGTACAAAGCGGCAGAAAAGGTTGCAAGTGACCCACTGGCACAGTTTGCCGAAAAATTAAAAAGTTTTGAAATAAATTAAAATACAGGAGAGATATATTTATGAAAGTAAGAATACCTAATTCGGGCGGTTCGTCCAATATGAATCAAATGTTAAAACAGGCACAGAAAATGCAGGAAGATATGGCAACACTTCAGGAAGATCTTGAAGCACGCGAATACACTGCCACCTCCGGCGGCGGTATGATTGAAGTCACTGTTGACGGAAAACATCTTATTAAATCAATTAAAATAAATCCCGAAGCAGTCGACCCAGAAGATGTCGAAATGCTCGAAGACCTTATTACGGTTGCTGTTAACGAAGCAGTCAGCAACGCCGCAAAAAATGCCGAAGAAGAAATGGGCGCCATTACCGGCGGTCTTAATATGCCGGGACTGTTTTAATGAATCACGATATTATACCGCTTAACGAACTTGTCAATCAATTTTCCCGTTTGCCGGGAATCGGCAAAAAAACGGCACAAAGATTAGCATTCAGCATTCTCGAACAGCCCCCCGAAAGAGCAAAGAAATTTGCCGAAGCGCTGATAGATGCCCGTGAAAAGATACATTTTTGCAGTGTTTGTCAAGCTTTTACCGATATGGACGTCTGCGCCATATGCGGTGATTCACGGCGTGATCGCACTGTAATCTGTGTTGTGGAAGAACCGAGCGACGTTATGGCGTTTGAGAATACGCTTGAATATAAAGGTCTTTACCATGTTCTGCACGGCGTTATTTCCCCGCTGGACGGCATCGGTCCCGACAGCATACGCATAAAAGAATTGATGGAACGCCTTTCAAGCGGAGAAGTCACGGAAATTATTATGGCGACAAACCCTACGGTTGAGGGTGAAGCAACCGCAAGTTATATTTCCCGACTTGTCAAGCCGATGGGAATCAAGGTTTCGCGTTTGGCATACGGTATACCGGTCGGCGGGAACCTCGGCTATGCCGACAAATACACATTAGCCCGTGCACTTGAGGGCAGAAACGAGATATAAAACCTATGACCGAAGAAAAAATCAAAAGAATAAATGAACTCGCCCGCAAGCAAAAAAGCGAAGGCTTGACCGAGGAAGAAAAATCCGAACAGGCTGCTCTTCGCCGCGAGTATATCGACTCCTACCGAAAGAGCCTTATTTCACAGCTTGAGGGCATAACCATTTTAAACCCCGACGGTACTACCGAGAAAGTGCGGAAGAAGAATGAAAATACTGCTGACCGACTGCGCAACTTTAAGTCTTAACGGCGATTTGCGCCTTGACCGTTTTGCCGATTTCGGCAGTGCGGTTTATTATCAAAACATTGACCGTGAAACCCTGTTGCGCGAAATATGCAACACAGATATTCTTCTTTGCAACAAAACGGTCATTGACGCCGAAGTCATAACCATGGCACCGAAACTTAAATATATCGGAATTTTCGCCACCGGATTTAACAATATCGATACCGACTGTGCCGAAAAGCACGGAATCACGGTATGCAACGCCGGTTCTTATTCTACCGATGCGGTTGCTCAACAGGTGTT
Organism: uncultured Ruminococcus sp.; assembly: GCA_964528125.1. Taxonomy (GTDB): domain Bacteria; phylum Bacillota; class Clostridia; order Oscillospirales; family Acutalibacteraceae; genus UBA737. Next base: position 657 of record CAZGRC010000131.1, on the reverse strand, counting down.
TGCGTATATTCTTGCCCATTACTGCAAAGTCGAAGAATACAGCGCCGCCGTTTCCGACGGAGATTGGTGCAAATCCCCAACCTTTTCAATGCTCACCTTCCCCACCGACGAGGTTGCCGGAAAAACACTCGGTATAATCGGTTACGGAAGCATCGGTCAGGCGGTCGAAAAAATCGCGCGCGCATTTAACATCAATGTTCTTGTTCACACCAGAACCGTCAAAAACAACGGCAGCACCGATTTTGTTTCCCTTGAACATCTGCTTCAAAATTCCGACATTGTGACGGTGCACTGCCCCCTCAATGAGCAAAGCCGCGAAATGTTTAATGCCGCAACATTTTCAAAAATGCGCGACGGTGCATTTTTTATAAACACATCACGCGGTGGCACCGTAAACGAAAAGGCGCTCCGCACGGCACTTGAAAGCGGTAAACTTTCGGGCGCGGCGGTTGATGTTCTGCAAAAAGAGCCAATGGTCAACGACTGCCCGTTGCTCGGTGCTCCGAACATTATAATCACACCGCACACGGCATGGGCGCCGCTTGCAACAAGGAAGCGACTGCTCGCTATCGTTTACGAAAACATACGTGAATTTTTAAACGGCAATCCGCAAAACGTTGTTGTTTAAAACGCAACAGGCAAAAACAGTATATAATT
>CAZGRC010000130.1:0-3908 GCA_964528125.1 uncultured Ruminococcus sp. | reverse complement strand
AAAATAGGTTGTATAATACCGAAGATGAAAGGTGATGTATAAATGCTTAAACTTGTAAACATTACAAAAAAATACGATGTCGGAGACACTGCTGTAGACGCACTGCGCGGGATAAACATTGAATTTCGCAAAAACGAGTTTGTATCGATACTCGGACCGTCCGGTTGCGGAAAAACCACCCTGCTCAACATTATCGGCGGACTCGACCGCTATACCGACGGCGACCTGATAATTTCGGGACGTTCGACAAAAGAATTCAAAGACGGCGACTGGGACACCTATCGCAACCACACAATCGGCTTTGTTTTCCAAAGCTATAACCTCATTCCCCACCAAAGTGTGCTTGCAAATGTCGAATTGGCACTCACGCTATCGGGCGTTTCGCGTGCAGAACGCCGAAGAAAAGCAAAAGCGGCACTTGAACGTGTCGGTCTGGGCGACCAACTCAACAAAAAGCCCAACCAAATGTCGGGCGGACAAATGCAACGTGTCGCAATTGCACGTGCACTTGTCAATGACCCCGAAATACTGCTTGCCGACGAACCCACCGGCGCACTCGACAGTGAAACCAGCGTTCAGATAATGGAACTGCTCAAAGAGATTGCCTCCGACCGTCTTGTTGTAATGGTTACGCATAACCCCGAACTTGCAAGCGAATATTCCACCCGCATAATCAAACTTTTCGACGGCAAAGTAACGGATGATTCAAATCCTTATGAAGCCGAAAACAAAACCGACAGCGGCATTCGTCACAAACGCCCCTCAATGTCGTTTTTAACCGCTTTTTCACTTTCGTGCAATAATCTACTGACCAAAAAAGCGCGAACAATTCTCACCTCTTTTGCCGGTTCAATCGGCATAATCGGTATCGCACTGATACTTTCACTTTCAAGCGGCGTACAGTTATATATAAACCGTGTGGAAGAAGACACACTTTCAAGTTATCCGATTATGCTGGAACACACCACAACCGACGTCAACGATTTGGTTTCCTCGCTTATGAGCGAAAATGCCGAGGGCGGCGAGCGCGACCCGGATAAACTGTATTCAAACGATATTATGACACAGATGATGTCTACAATGGTGAACGGCGTAACTTCAAATGACCTTGCAAAATTCAAGGAATACATTGAGGGTGACGGAAAAGAGATAAAAGACCATGTCACCGATATTAAATACTCTTATTCCACCGCACTTAACATCTATACCGCAGACGGCTACCAAGTTGCACCGAGCACTGTATTTTCGGCACTTATGTCCGAAATGAACGGCGGACAAACAAACACGGCTTCCTCCTCAAATATGCAAGGAGGTATTATGGCCACCAACACCGAAGTTTGGCAGGAACTTATCGATAATGAAAAACTTCTTGAAAAGCAGTACGACGTTATTGCGGGTCATATGCCCACAAACCCGCACGAAGCCGTCGTAATGGTCGGAGAAAACAACGAAATAAGCGACTACACACTCTACACACTGGGTCTTAAAGATTCGGCTGAACTCACTCAAATGATGAAGGACGCCATGGCCGGCAAAAAGCTCCCCGAACCCGAACAGAGCGAATATTCCTATGACGAAATACTCGGTCTTAAATTCAAACTTCTGCTTAACACCGACTACTATCAAAAAAACGAAGACGGCACTTGGACCGATATGCGCAATGACGAACTCTATCTGCTATCGAAACTCGAAAACGCAACCGAAATTAAAATCGTCGGAATTCTCCGTGCGAACAGCGATTCGGCAACCAACGCAGCAAGCGGTACAGTCGGTTATTTAAGCAGTCTTATGACCGAACTTATCGGCAATGTAAATGACAGTGAAATCGTAAAACAACAAAAAGAAAGTCCCGAAACGGACGTATTCACCGGTCTGCCGTTTGCCACCGACAGCGAACCCGCTATGGCGGATTTGGAAGCATACATCACCACCCTGCCGACCGAAAATCAAGCACAGTTTGAGGAATATATCCGTCAAATGCAAACACAGGGGCTCACCGACGAACAAATAGTACAAAGGTTTTCTTCCTACCTTGAATCCGCCGAAAGCACCGCAACCTATGAACAAAATCTCACGGCAATGGGTGTGAGTGACCTTTCCGACCCCGCAATGATAAGTATTTACCCGAAAGATTTCGAATCAAAAGAAACCATTTCCGCACTTATCGAAGACTATAACAAAAAAATGGGCGAAGACGAACAAATCACCTACACTGATTATATCGGTCTCATGCTTTCGTCGGTCACAACCATAATAAACGCCATCAGCTACATTCTCATCGCATTTGTAAGCATTTCACTTATCGTATCTTCCATAATGATAGGAATCATCACATATATCTCCGTATTGGAACGCACCAAGGAAATCGGAATTCTACGCGCAATGGGCGCTTCAAAGCGCGATGTATCGCGTGTTTTCAACGCTGAAACCCTTATTGTCGGATTTGCGGCGGGTGCCATCGGTATCGGTGTTACACTCCTGCTGCTTATCCCGATAAACGCAATAATAAAGGCAATAACCGATATTTCCGGTCTTGCCGTACTTCCCACAGGCGGCGCAATAATACTTGTACTGATAAGTATGTTGCTCACATTTATCGCGGGACTTATTCCCTCAAAAATTGCCGCTCGGCGTGATCCCGTAACATCGCTCCGAAGCGAATAACCGACCTTAAAACCCTGCCCCTTTGCACAATCGGGCAGGGTTTTAAATTTTATTATCACTTTTCTTAATATTGACATTGCAAATTTTTTTAAGTATAATTTCATTTGTAAACGATAGATATTATAAATGGGAGTAACGGTTTGAACATCACGCCGACAGCACTATAGCAACGGTGTTCCCTTTACATTTTGCAGTCGCTTCTGCGACAGAACGGAGATTATTATGTTTAAAGAAATATCACCTAAAGAAATACCCGACAATATCATAAAAGCAATATCCGAAGAATGGATGCTTGTTACCGCCGGAAACGAAAACGGTTATAATATGATGACCGCATCTTGGGGATTTGCGGGCGAAATGTGGGGAAACGATGCTGTTATGGCAGTCATTCGCCCCCAACGTTATACAATGGAATTTATCGACAAAAGCGATTACTTCACTCTGAGTTTTTACGGTGAGAACAAGGCAATTCACAAAATTTGCGGTTCAAAATCCGGCAGAGATGTCAACAAGACCGAACTTTGCGCTCTCACCCCTGTTTTTGACAGCGAAGCGACATATTTTGAACAGGCGCGCTTGGTGATAATCTGCAAAAAGCAGTATGTTCAGCAAATGCGACCCGAATGTTTCACCGACACCGCGCCCGAAAAACGCTGGTATCCCGAAAAGGATTATCACTATATGGTAATAGGAAAAGCGGAAAAGGTTTTAATTAAAGATTAAATGAAAGACACCCTTCGGACTTAAGGGTGTCTTTACTTATAAAAACCGCGTCACCGCTCAAGGGGACAAAGAGCCGTTCAGCAGATTTTTAACTGTTTTGCCAATGCGCTAAAATCTTTTTTTATGCGCACACGGTATTCTATGAAGTGTTCGTTTTCACTGCGTTTTGTTCCCGCCTCTATTCCGCCGCACCGCAGTGTATCGACAAGTTTTTCAAGGCTGTTATCAAAAAGTCGCATATCGCCTATCATAGCACGGCGCACAGGTTCCTCCTTGGGTTTCGGGCTTTCGTCATACCTAACCGAATTATCGATACGGTTAGGGCAGAGAATATCGTTTATCATCTGTTCGCTTTTTTTAAAGGACTGACCTTCCTCAATCATCCTTTTAAGCGCCCCGCGTCGGCTTTCTTCGGGGATACGAAGCAACAACATCGACTGCCGTTCGCTTATTCCCGCATCGATTATCCTGTGACGTATGTCGTCATCGAGTTTTAAAAGGCGAAGTCGGTTGCATATGAC
>CAZGRC010000129.1:2834-3912 GCA_964528125.1 uncultured Ruminococcus sp. | reverse complement strand
ACCGTAACCCTTGAAAGTGCAGTAAATGCAGGCACAACCGTAACGGTAACAATCAGCACATCGGAGGAATAACATATGTGGTTTGTTTTTGCGCTGCTTTCGGCGGTCTTTGCCGCCGTGACATCAATATTGGCAAAAATCGGAATTGACGGAGTAAACTCCAATCTTGCAACTGCTGTTCGCACAACGGTTGTGGTAATTATGGCTTGGGGAATGGTATTCTTGACCAATGTGCAAAACGGGCTTTCGTCAATAGAGCGAAAAAGCTGGATATTTTTGATTCTTTCCGGAATTGCCACGGGCGTTTCATGGCTCTGCTACTACAGAGCGTTGCAAATCGGAAGCGCTTCAAAGGTCGTTCCGATTGATAAATTGAGCGTTGTCATAACACTGATACTTGCATTTGTTTTTTTACATGAGCAATTTACGGCAAAATCGCTGATCGGATGTATTCTTATCGGTGCGGGAACCTTGCTTATGGTTTTATAGCACATACAGAAAGTCGAAAGGCAAAAAACCTTTCGACAGTTTGATTTTATCTGCTTTGCAAAATCTCAAGTTTTCTTTTCCGGATTTTGATTTTTCCATATAACGGCAAAAAGTTCTTCCGCGCGCGCAGTGTTGCCGCCGAGATGTAAAAAACCGAACAGTGTTTCAAGACCCGTTGCGGCATGGTACTGTGCTTTTGTGGAACTTTTCGGTGATGATGATGTATGAAAATTTCTTCCGCGTTTGAAGACCGCAATCTCCGTTTCCGAAAGAAGCGGTTCAATTATCTTATACGCTTCCGACTGTGCTTTGGCATTAACAAGTTCAACAGACAGGCGGTGAAGTTCTCCCGAAGGACGGTTAACAAGAGCAAGTTGTGTGCGAACAAGAAGACCGTAAACGGCATCACCCACAAAAGCAAGCACCGACGGACTCAACAGCGAAACATTTTTCATCAGTCATCTTCTCCTTTTTTAAGAAGTACATTGTAAAAGAAAAGTGCAATCGCCGCAAGTGAACTCCCCACGGCACAACCCAAAAGAATGTACATAAACTTTGATAAGAATCTGAAAACAAAGATCAATGCGCC
>CAZGRC010000129.1:0-2824 GCA_964528125.1 uncultured Ruminococcus sp. | reverse complement strand
AACCAAAGGAATGCGGTTTTCTTTTCAGCGCCAAGCGCCGATTTGGTGAGTAAAACCGTCAATCCCGTCTGCGCGACACCGAACAGAAAAGCAATCCAAAAAGACAACATTTTAAGTATTCCACCTTTAAATCAGTGTATTTGATTCTATTTTATAACTTTACGGTAAGGTTGTCAAGTGCAGACGGATTCTATCCTGACTTTTGCGATTTTAACGGGTTGATTTTGAAAAAAACATATGTTATACTAAAGGCGAAATGTAATTTAAATTTACAAAGGGATTGAAAAATGAAAAATCTTGATATTATCTATGAAAACAAAAACGCTCTGGTGGAACTGGGAATTCAGTCCCTGCTTGCTCACACTCCGCATATGCACAAAGAACTTGAACTGATATATGTTTTTGACGGTTCTTGCGTTGCTACTGCCGACCGCGGAAAATTCAGCATCGCCGCCGGTGATATATTCCTCGCCTTTCCGAATCAGGTGCACTATTACGAACAGTGCGAAAACGGCAGTTATCTCGTTCTGATTTTTTCATACGATATAATCCCCTATCTTTCCAAAACCGTTCGCGAAAACATACCCGAAAACAATTCAATCAAACTGCCTGCCGACAACCCAATCCACCTTTATTGCCGCGAACTTTCAAAAATCATTTGTTCCGAAAGGTACAGTGAAATATGCGGCTATACAAATTTATTGCTGGGAAACATCATCCCCGAAATGTCGCTTCGCTCTCACAACGCGTCCGACAGTTCGTCGCTTAGAAATATACTGAATTACTGTTCCGAAAACTATATGAACAACCCCACCCTAGACGATGCATCTCTTGCGTTGCATTTAAGCAAATACCATATATCCCACGTTTTAAACGGCAAATTGAATTTAAGTTTTACCGATTATCTTAATTTGCTCAGAGTTGATGCGGCGTGTGATTCACTTGTCAAAACCGAAAAACGTATTGCCGATATTTCGGAAGATGTCGGGTTCGGCACAATACGATCGTTCAACCGCACTTTTAAAGAAATAATCGGCATCGTCCCGCAGGAATACAGAAAAAACAATCAAAATAAGGTATAATATAAATCACAGCTTTGCCACCGAATGTACGGTTGCAAAGCTGTGATTTTATAAATTATATCAAAACCTTATTATTTTACAACAATATTTACAAGGCGACCCTTAATATAGAGTTCTTTAACAATGTCTTTGCCGTTGATTGCTTCGCTTACGGAGGATTCAGCCTTTGCAGCGGCAATTGCATCTGCGGCTTCGATATCGGCTGCAACATTTATTCTCGCCTTTATCTTACCGTTAACCTGAACCGCGATTTCAACCGTGGAATCAACGCACTTTGCCTCGTCGTATTTGGGCCATTCCGCAGCATTCAGCATACCTTCGAATCTACACATTTCCCAAAGTTCCTCGGTCATATGAGGTGCAAAAGGATTAAGCAGAATGATATATGTTTTAAGTTCGTCGCGGGTAATACCGCCCGTTGCGGTTATAACATTAAGCAGTGACATAAGCGCCGCGATTGCGGTGTTCATCTTAAGACCCTCAATATCCTCGGTAACCTTTTTAATGGTTTTGTGGAAATCGGTTTCGATAGCTTCACGATAACCGTTGCCGTCAATTATCATTTCGGGAAGCGAGAACACCTTTTCAAGGAAACGTTTACTGCCCTTAATGGAGGACTGACTCCAAGGCGCCGCCTTTTCAAAGTCACCGATAAACATTTCATAAACACGCATTGTATCTGCGCCGTAATCCCTGATAATATCATCCGGATTGATAACATTGCCGCGTGACTTGCTCATTTTTTCACCGTTTTCACCGAGTATCATACCGTGACTGGTGCGTTTGGCATAGGGCTCCTTGTTCGGCACAACACCGATATCATAAAGGAAAAGATGCCAAAAGCGGCTGTAAAGCAAGTGCAATGTGGTGTGCTCCATACCGCCGTTATACCAGTCAACGGGTCCCCAATATTTAAGTGCTTCTTTTGAAGCAAGCGCTTCGCTGTTGTGGGGGTCGCAATATCTTAAGAAATACCACGACGAACCCGCCCACTGAGGCATTGTATCGGTTTCTCTGACAGCGTGACCTCCGCAGTGGGGACAGGTGGTGTTCAACCATTCTGTCATATTTGCAAGCGGCGATTCGCCGTTATCTGTAGGTTCATAAGACTCAACATTAGGCAGTGTAAGCGGCAGTTCGCTTTCATCAAGCGGAACATATCCGCACTTTTCACAGTATACCATCGGGATAGGCTCTCCCCAGTATCTCTGGCGCGAGAACACCCAGTCGCGAAGTTTGTAATTTACCTTCTTTTCACCGAGACCTTTTTCCGCAAGCCAATCGATTATGGCAACCTTTGCTTCTTCAACCGTTTTGCCGGTCAAAAAGCCCGAATTCACCATAACGCCGGTAGCACAGTCGGTGAAAGCTTCTTTTTCGACATTGCCGCCCGCAACGACCTCGATAATCGGCAGGTTAAACTTTTTGGCAAATTCCCAGTCGCGGGTATCGTGAGCAGGAACCGCCATAATGGCACCGGTGCCGTAAGAAATAAGTACATAATCGGATATAAATATCGGGATTTCCGTATTATTAACCGGATTTACGGCGGTAACACCCTCAAGTTTAACACCCGATTTATCCTTTGCAAGTTCGGTGCGTTCAAAATCAGACTTCTTGGCTGCCTGTGCTTTATATGCGTTTACTTCATCAAGATTTGTTATCTTGTCCGCCCACTTTTCAAGAAGCGGATGTTCGGGTGACATTACCATATATGTAGCACCGAACAAAGTATCTGCACG
>CAZGRC010000128.1:0-3913 GCA_964528125.1 uncultured Ruminococcus sp. | reverse complement strand
GTGCAGAATGACGGAATATGCCCGTTTTCTATAAGCCAACGCACAACATCGTCAAGACTTCTCTGATCGGAAACATCAAACTGTTCGGTATCGTGCGGGCGTTCTTCCTCGGTATAACCGCCAACAGATGTGCGCGAACCGCCGCTCACCTGTGACACACCGAGACGCAAAAGTTTTGAACGCACCGCTTCGGTTTCACGCGTGGAAATAATAATTCCGGTATACGGTACGGCAAGGCGAATGCAGGCGGTGATTTTGGCAAATGTTTCGTCATCTATGCCGTTGTCAAACACATTCGGGTCAATATCGGAAGCGCGCTTTACACGCGGAACGCTTATGGTGTGAGGACCTACGCCGTGAACGGCTTCAAGGTGCTCTGCGTGCATAATAAGCCCCGCAAATTCATATTTGTACATTTCAAGTCCGAACAATACGCCGAGTCCGACATCATCAATGCCGCCCTCCATTGCGCGATCCATTGCTTCTGTATGATAATCATAATCGTGCTTCGGACCTGTCGGATGCAGTTTAAGATAACTTTCTTTGTGGTATGTTTCCTGAAACAGGATATATGTGCCTATACCCGCATCTTTAAGTTTGCGATAGTTTTCAACCGTGGTTGCCGCAATATTTACGTTTACTCGGCGTATAGCTCCGTTTTTGTGATTTACACTGTAAATGGTCTTGATACATTCGAGAATATACTCAATCGGATTGTTAACGGGGTCTTCGCCCGCCTCAATCGCCAGACGTTTGTGCCCCATATCCTGCAAAGCAATAACCTCACGTTTAACCTCTTCCTGTGTAAGCTTTTTACGCGGAATTTCCTTGTTTTTGTGATGATATGGGCAATAAACGCATCCGTTTACACAATAATTTGAAAGGTAAAGCGGTGCAAATATAACTATTCGGTTTCCGTAAAATGCAAGTTTGATTTCCTCTGCAATTTCATAAATTTTTTCATTGAGTTCGGGTATATCACAGGCAAGCAAAACGGAAGCTTCCTTGTGTGTGAGCCCCGCACAAACACAACCTGTTTCGGTCTTTTGAGGACGTGCCTTTTCGAGAATACGGCTTATAAGGTCATAGTTGTGCTTGTTTTCTTCGGCGTATTTCAAAGTTTCAAGTATTTCTCCGTCGTTTATAAATTCATCTGCTTTAAGTGATTTCGGGTCATATTTTACCATTGTAAAAATCCTTTCTGTCGCCGCGACAGGTCACAATTTCATATCCCGTTCGCGCAATTCGTTTTTTTAAACTTTCAAGACTCTCCGCCGCCTCGTCACCGTCGGATAACTTGTTGTTGTAGAGTAAATATTTTTTTCTGACTGCCTTTGGGGAAAGATTCGGCATAACAACGTTGGCACCGCACAAAATTCCCATTTCACGGCCGCCGTCAAGTATTGTGCCGAGTGCCGTTGTAGACGGCAAAAGTATATCCGGATGCATTATCCTTATTATCGACAGCAGGTAGCATGTGAGTTCTGCACTGCCGTGCGGAAAATCACCAAAGGGTGTCGCACTGTGCGGAACAAAGGGACCTATACCGCACATATCGGGTTTAAACTCTTCTATGAATTTTAAATCCCGTGCAAGATTTGACACGGTTTGATAAGGCGAACCCACCATAAAACCGCACCCGACCTGAAAGCCGATTTCTTTAAGATTACAAAGACATTCAATTCGGTTTTCAAGGGTTAGTTCTTTCGGGTGCAACTTGGCATAATGTTCACCGTCGGCGGTTTCGTGCCGCAAAAGATAGCGGTCTGCACCGGCATCAAAAAGGCGTTTATAGCTCTCCTTTGATTTTTCTCCGAGCGACAGCGTTACGGCGCATTCCGGATAACGGCGTTTAATCGCACTTACGGTATCGCATACAAAATCATCCGTAAACTTCGGATCTTCTCCACCCTGTAAAACAAAGGTGCGAAAACCGAGTTTATACCCGCTGTCACAACATTCAAGTATATCTTCGCGTGTAAGGCGATAACGCTCACAATCGCGGTTTCCGCGCCGAAGTCCGCAGTAAAGACAATCGTTTTTGCAATAACTGCTCACCTCAATCAAACCGCGTATAAACACTTCTTTACCGTAGACCTCTTCACGCACCGCACACGCCTTTTCACGCAACATATGCGCCGCTTCTTCGTCACGGTCGGAAATCAAATATTCGTATTCCGAAAGTTTAAGTTTCCTGTTTTCACATAGTTTTTCTATAATCGCAATCAGTTGCCTATTCATTTGAAATCACACTTGAAAAAGCGGTTTTAACGCTAACACCTTCAAGCCGACCTATTCTGCCCGAAAGCGCCGAAATGCTGTCCTGCGGCGCATCGATTGCGATACTTATTATATTTATCCCGCGTTTGCGGTAAGGAATACCCATACGCCCGATAATGTAATCGCCGTATTCGTGTAGCAGGGCGTTCAGCCCTTCCGCCGATTCGCTTTTTTCTATTATAATGCTCATTACGGCAACCCTTGTATCCATACTGAATCTCCTCCCAAAACCGACAAAGTCGGTTGAAAAATAAATTATGCCGCACCCGAAAACAGGTGCGGCATAACAAAGCCCTTTTGAGGGTCACAATACAATATAAAGCCGTCACCTTTCAGTCAGAACAAAATGTGCTTTGTGTCAGGTACAAATATATTATATAACGGTCTTAAATTTTTGTCAATCGTTTTAACTATCTTATTCCGTAATTCTCGATAATATAGTCCATATCCTTATCGCCTCTGCCGGAAAGGTTTATCAGAACAGAGCCCTTATCCATGGTCTTGGCAAGTTTCATGGCATATGCCACTGCGTGGGAGCTTTCAATTGCCGGAATAATACCTTCCAAACGTGAAAGTTTGAAGAAGGCGTCAATGGTTTCCTCATCGTCGATAACATCATACTTAACACGACCGATATCGCGCAAAAATGCGTGTTCGGGTCCCGAAGAAGGATAGTCAAGACCGCTTGCCACCGAATAAACCGGAGCAGGATCGCCGTTTTCGTCTTTCAGCATTATGCTGTTAAAGCCGTGCATAATACCTTCCGTTCCGTATTGCAGACTTGCGGCATGATCACCGAGTTTCGGACCTTTGCCGAGCGGCTCTATGCCATATATATCAACGGGGTCATTCAAAAATCCCGCAAAAAGTCCTGCGGCATTTGAACCGCCGCCCACACAGGCAACAATTGCATTGGGCAGGTGTCCTGTCATATCTGTAAACTGCTCACGCGCTTCGATTCCGACAACGCTTTGGAAATCACGCACCATCATCGGGAACGGGTGCGGTCCCAAAACCGAACCGATACAGTAAATGCAGTCTTTATATTCTTTGCTGTATGCATCAAAAGCCGCATCGACCGCTTCTTTAAGGGTTTTCAGACCGTGGGTTACTTCAATAACATTTGCGCCGAGTATCTTCATACGCGCAACGTTGGGCGCCTGCTTCTTAATATCAACGGTGCCCATATAAATATCACATTCCAACCCGAAATACGCCGCAGCAGTGGCAAGTGCCACCCCGTGCTGACCTGCACCGGTTTCCGCGATAACCTTTTTCTTACCCATATATTTTGCAAGCAACGCTTCGCCCATACAGTGGTTTAATTTGTGTGCGCCGGAATGGTTCAAATCTTCGCGCTTGGCATAAAGCTGAACCTTACCGCCCAGTGCATCCGAAAGTCTTTCAAGATGTGTAACAGGCGTAGGTCTGCCCTGAAACTCGGTTCTTATACGGCGAAGTTCGGCAATGAATTTGCGCGACTGGCAAATCGAAAAATATGCATCGGTAATCTCTGCCATGGCGTTTTTGAGTTTTTCATCTATATATACGCCGCCGTATTTGCCGAAATATCCGTCCTTGTCGGGATAGTTTTGAAAATAAGTGTCGAAATTTACATTATTAAGCTCCATAG
>CAZGRC010000127.1:0-3919 GCA_964528125.1 uncultured Ruminococcus sp. | reverse complement strand
TTATCGGAACAAAGCCGTTAAATCGTAAAATTTGTATTGATATCTGCCGAAAAAATCGCGTGTGCTTTGCGGGTCTGCCGCAAAAACGAGATTGCTTTTTTGAAGTACGGCGATTTTTAAATTTTTGCCGTTTTCAAGGGTGTTTTTGGCTTTTTTATGAAGCGGGGTGATTATTTTAAGTTCGCGCGGTATATGCGATTCCGACCCACAACAAAGCATATCACAGACAATCTTTTCACGCAAAATTTCTCGGTTGCAAAAGTTTTCAAAAAAACCGAAAAATTTTGCGGCGTATTCACCGAGACCGATATTTTCCCCGTTTACGGCGTTACCGAACTCACAGAAAAGACGAAACGGGGTTAAACCGACAACGTTGATAAGATAGTCGAGCGTAAACAAAAATCTGCCGCTGTTATAAAGACGGTCAAGTGCATCTTCACATTTTTTAAGCGCAGCGATTTCGTCGGCGGAAAGCCACGGTGTGGCGGTCACTTCATAGGGCGGCGAATCGGTAAAGGTGCAGGGATATTTTTCGGAATGTTCGCGCATATCCGCACCGTAAAGCAGTTTTAAAAAGCCGAGTTGAAGCATATGGGCTTTAAGCGCATATGCGATATTGAAACTTTTTTCAAAACTTGTTATATCTTCACCCGTCAGTCCGGCAATAAGGTCAATATGTATATGCATATTACCGAAACCTACAAGTGTCTTTATGTTAGAAACAAGTTTTTCGGTATCGGTTTTTCGGTTTATTGCCGCAAGTGTTTCCGCGTTAAATGACTGCATTCCGATTTCAAGTTGCACTGCGCCCGCGGGCATTTCGGAGAGTATTTTCAAGGTGCTTGCCTTTAAAATATCACCTGCAATCTCAAAATGGAAACAGACACCGTGGGGAATTTCCGTACCGTAGTTATCCTTTATAAAGCGAAGTATTTCGTTTGCGCGTTTTTCGTCGGCGTTAAAGGTGCGGTCAACAAATTTAACGGTGGAACTGCCGCTTTTTGCAAGGCGCAACAGGTCGCGTTTCACGGTTTGCATATCAAAAAAGCGCAATTTTGACACCCTGCCCGAAAGACAGAATGCGCATCTGTATGGGCAACCGCGTGAAGTTTCAATATAGCATATTCTGCCGCCGAGTGCCGCAAAATACTCATCGGAGAAAGGTGACGGAGGGGTTTCGGTGTAACATTTTTCTTCGACCGAAAAGATGTTGTCGCCGTCGCGGTAGGTGAGCCCTGCCACGGTCTGCTTTTCACCGACACCGTTCAGCATATCCGAAAATTCGGGGAAAACAAATTCACCCTCACCCGAAATGACGTAATCGATATATTCGTAACGTGAGAGCACGTCCTTTGCGCGAAAAGCAACTTCCGGTCCTCCGAGCACCAATGTTGAGCCGATGGCGTTTTTGATTTTTTCACATACAAAGAGGGTTTGATTTATATTCCAAATGTAACAGCAAAAGGAAACCGTGTCGGGTTTTAGGTCGATTATCGATTGCGCATAGGCATTAAGGTCGGAATTTATTGTGCTTTCGACAACGGTGTATTCGATTTCTGTCTTGGCAAACTCGCCTATTCCTGCCGCAAGGCACCACGGCGCACTTGATGCGTGGATATATTTTGAATTTAAACAGCCGATTACCAACTTCATTTTTTCGCACCGCACACGGTAACACGCTTACCGTCGGTTTTACCGCTTAATATAATTTCGGAATTTTGCGAAACCGACCATTCCTTTTTTTCGACATAAATGTCAAAACATCCGCCGCAGATACAAATATGCGAAAGTTTTATATGCGGCATATTTTCGGGAAGATACGGTACAAACGAAAATGTGTCAAGTCCCTCGGGTACAATGTTAAGCAAACCCTCGGTTATAATGCGCACAAACAAAGCACTTTCTGCCGAAAGGTGACGTTTGTTGCCCTCGGGGAACGCTTCGACGGCATAGGGCACACGGTCACACAAAAGGCGCTTTTTGCAATAGGAAAGCAAAAATTTTACAATTCGGTCACCGTCTCCCATCATAAACGCACATTTAATGCCGTAAAGCGTAGATCGATCCCAAACCGTGCTGTCTGTATTTTCGGATGAAATTTCACAGGAAAGCAGACCGTCCTCGGTCCAAAGCCAATCCGAAAGCATTGCATCAAGGGTGCCGTCTTTACGCTCGGTAATACCCATACAAAGGGGAAGACAAATCCACGCACGAAGTGTGTCAAAACCTTTGGAATAACGGTATGTTTTAAAACCGTGAAGTTCGGCACCGAAATAGTTTTCAATTGCAAGTTTTAATTCTTCGGCGCGGGCGTTATATGTATCTGCCGTGTCGGTATCGCCCAGACTGCGCGCCAGTTTTGCGGCAAACAAAAGTCCGCCGTAGCAAAGCGCAGAGGTTGAAAGATTGGCATAATTATCGGTGGGAATACGATTTTCAAGCTCATCCGCATCCGAGCGGATAACACCCGCCGACGTTTTTTGTTCGTCACAGTATTCGGCACACCATTTTATCGCGCCGTACAGTTCTTCCGAAATCTTTCTGTCACCGAGATACAAACAGAAAAGCGATGCACCGTAAAGATACATTGCGGCATCGCCGCGATCGCCCGCGCCCTCCCATATATCAAGACCTTCGGCAATTATGGATGACGGCAATCGATGATAGTTTTCCGACATAAAGGGGATATATGCACGGTAGGCATTAAGCGAAGCATCGATTGCGGTTTTGTCGGCAGTCATTGCAAAATGCGGTCCCGCGTATTCGATTTCGTCATTGCACCATATGGCGGCGTAATAAGTTGCACCGCCGGGGCTGTGATATTTGCCTGTGAGCGTTTCAAATATACTCTCACCAGCGCGAAGTTTTGCAAAGCGTGTCATAATGTCGAGTTCCGGAATACCGGTATCAAGCACAAGTGAAGTATCGCACAATTCGGAAATTCTGCAACGGCGTTTTTCAAGTTCTTGCAGACCGTTCGGAACATCAAATTCTTCACCTGAAATTTCGGCAGTGTAAAACACCGAAATTTCATACGGTTCACCTGCACGCAGATTTAGAATCGACGGCGCATTGTGGTATACCCGACAAATATAAACTCCTTTTGTACCCCTGCCGTAAGATACGGTGTGAGGGCTTGGTAAAGACAATTTAAGTTCAATGTCTTTCTCGGCAATAAGGGTTATTGTTTGAACGGCGAACCGACGGTCGGTCGAGGGGAAAAACCTCCGCAATGTTTTAAGGTCTTTTGCGTGGCTTTCAACCGTAAGTATACCGTCAATCGTGAAATTTTCGGGATATTCGCAAATTTTTTTGTCGGCGTGAAAAAATTGAATATTACTGTCTTGCTCTGCGGCAAAGGTGAATGTTGCATAGGTATTGTTCGGAACGGTGCGCAGTGTCGGGAAAAAGAGTTTTTGCGAAAGCGAGAGCGTACCGTCATCTTTAACTCCGTAATATACTATCTGACTGCAATAAAGACCGCTCATTTCAATATTATCTTCGTGTGTTTCACCTGCCGTTACGTTCCATATGATTGAACCGTCCTGTATATTCCAGTATTTTTTCATAATCAATCACCCATATTCTTATGCGAAGTAGAAATCTTTGATTTTTTGATGTTCAATACCCTTGAATTGTATTTTCCCCGTAACAGTCGGCTTTAACTGTCGCACTCGGTTAAGTTTAAAACTCACCGTTTTATCCGTTACGGTACAGTCTTGATTGCGGACAAAAAACAGAGGGTTGATTTTATATGCTGTAGCGCAGACTCCTCCGCGCGATATGCGTGAGGCGAGTTCTTGACTGTTCAGCGTAACGGTGCCGTCGCGAATTACAGCTCCTTTTTCTGCAAGGAAATCGTTTAATCTGCCGTGCGACCAGACTTTAAGTGAATTCCTGCCTGCGGTTCGTATTTCGC
>CAZGRC010000126.1:0-3960 GCA_964528125.1 uncultured Ruminococcus sp. | reverse complement strand
AGATACGACAGTACCGATATAAATCCCGAACGAAGGCAGTATCCTGCGGCGGCAAAAGCTGAAGAATCGGTAATAGCGGTGCTTTTCAGGCATCCCGATCTTATTGAAACGGCGCGAAACAGTATGCCGCCAGATAAGGTTCTCACCGCGCTCAACCGCAGAATATACACAAAAATCCTGGAAATTGCCGACAGCGGACGCGATCCGGATATATCATATTTCGGTGAGGGATTTTCCTCTGCCGAAATGGGATATTTGGTTTCACTTGTCAACGGCGAAAAAGGCGAAAAAAACGCACTTACGGTATTAAAAGACAGTATTAAGGTAATATTAGATGAGAATATGTTCGGGAAAACGGTCGATGTTAAGGGTATGTCGGTCGAAGACTGGGCGGAAAATATGAAGAAGATTATTGAAAATAAAAAGGGGAAATAAAATTATGGCAACATCAAAAGGTAAGGCAAAGAAAAAAGAGGAAATCACACAGCAGGAATCCGCTGTTACGGAACCTTTGGAGGAAGAATGCGAACAGACCTTGGACGATATTGAAAATGCGCCCGAAGACCTTGAGGAACTTTTCAGCGAACCTCCGCTTTTGGAACTTGATTTTGACGACGAACCCACCGATGATGAACTTAAACTTGAGGAAATGGATGTCGATCACCTTGAAGACGACCTCTCGTTTGACAGCCTTGCGCTTGACGATCCGGTAAAGGTTTATCTTCGCGAAATAGGCAGGGTTCCGCTTCTTACAACCGAAGAAGAAATTCAACTCGCGGTTAAAATCGGTGATGGTGACGAAAATGCCAAACGCCGCCTTACCGAGGCAAATCTGCGCCTTGTTGTAAGCATTGCGAAGAAATATGTCGGTCGCGGTATGTATTTCCTTGACTTGATACAGGAAGGAAATGTCGGACTTATAAAAGCGGTTGATAAATTCGATTATACAAAAGGATTTAAATTTTCAACATATGCCACTTGGTGGATAAGACAGGCGATAACCCGTGCCATTGCCGATCAGGCGCGTACCATTCGCATACCTGTTCATATGGTTGAAACCATAAACCGTCTCAAGAAAGTTCAAAGCCAGTTGCTTCACGAGAACGGTTATGAGCCGAGCGAAGAACTTATTGCGGAAAAGATGGAACTGCCGGTAGAGCGGGTTAGGGAGATTATGCGTGTGGCACAGGAACCCGTTTCGATGGAAACTCCAATTGGTCCGGAAGAAGATTCACGTCTTATGGATTTTATCAGCGACGAAGAAGCTCTCGCACCGGATGAGGCGGCTCTCAAAACCATAACCAATGAAGATATCGATACGGTGCTTCATTCACTTACCGCAAGAGAAGAAGCGGTAATCCGTCTGCGCTTCGGTCTGCACGACGGCAGATGCCACACCCTTGAAGAGGTCGGAACCGAGTTTAATGTTACCCGTGAACGCATTCGCCAAATTGAGGCAAAAGCACTTCGCAAATTGCGTCATCCTGTGCGCAGTAACAGATTTAAAGACAGATAATGAGGTATATTTTAAATGCAATACACATATAAAACTAAAGGGGTATGTTCCCAAAGCATCATAATTGATGTTGAGGGGGACAAGGTTTTGAACGTACGCTATATCGGAGGGTGCAACGGTAATCTTCAGGGAATCGGCGCACTGGTTAAAGGTATGAAAATTGACGATGTAATAGCCCGACTTGAAAACATAAAATGCGGATTTAAAAACACTTCGTGTCCCGCTCAGCTCGCTATTGCTTTAAAGGGCATAAAGGACGGACAGATTTAACGGAAATCAATGATAAAAGACCAAAGGAGTGAGTAAAATGTTCCCCGAACGGGATAATGATATTAAAATTGCCGGAGATCGCCCTTCGGAAGATATTAAACGCAGAAAACTTGTTAACATGAGCGGCGAAACTTACAGTGCGGAAGAAGCCGAAAACGCGAAACTTCTCGGCGAAAGCATTGCACGGCTTTTTACAGATGATGCCAGAGGTGCCGACAAGGATGAGAGCTTTCGTGATTTTGACCTTTTGCTTCAAAGACGGTTGTTGCTTTCGTTTACGGTTACGGTCGCATTTGAGCAGTATGTTGCAAACGATGCGCTCGGCGGTCTTGCGCAAAAAAGTTTTCTTGATACCGTAAAGCGGGAAGATTACGAACTTTACCGTTCTTCCTCGGACACGGGTGCATTTTCTTTTTACTACCTTGCTTACCGTCGCGGTGGAGATACCGAGCGCAGAATCGGACAGACCTTTGCCATGCTTTGTTCGCATGACGGAGATCCGATTTTTCAGGAGCTCGGTGAAGCACTTTACTGCTGGTTTTCATCCGTTGTTAAAAATAAAACGCACGAATTCAAACTTGATAAATAACACATATAAAACGCCCTTTTCGCATAATCTTAATGTGGAAAGGGTGATTTTTTATGCCTTCGATATATTTAAGTCCTTCAACTCAAGAATTTAATCCCTATATCATCGGCGGCACGGAGGAATACTATATGAACCTTATTGCCGATGCGATGGAACCGTATCTCTATGCCAGCGCAATATCTTTTACCCGCAACACACCGCAGATGACGGCGGCATCCTCTATTGCGGCATCAAATGCGGGAAGTTACGATCTGCATTTGGCACTTCATTCAAACGCAACCTCTTCGGGCAACGGTCAAACAAGGGGAAGTGAGGTTTATTATTATCCTACAAGCGTACAGGGAAAACGTGCCGCCGATATTATAGCAAACAATCTTATGCTGATATATCCGTTACCCGACAGAGTTCGCACCGTGCCGACAACTTCGCTCGGTGAAGTGCGTCGCACACGCGCACCGAGTGTTCTTATTGAGTTTGCATATCACGATAACTATGCCGATGCGGTGTGGATAAGGGACAATATCGATGCCATTGCACGCAATGTTGTTGTATCTCTCACGGATTATTTCGGAATTCCTTTTGTAGAGCCGCAATGAAAAACACAAAGCGGATTTTCCGTCATTCGGATAATCCGCCTTGCCCGTACTTCAATGAATACAGAAAAAATCAAAGATTCTGAATTTTCATAGCCGTTATTTGACTGCCGATGTGTTTTCGGCAGTTTTTATATGTCAGCGGAAAATTGTTTGAATGCCGTCAACAAAATCGCCTACGGCTTTCACCATTTTGGTAGACCCTTTTGTGACATCGTGCTTGTCCTGCATCATAAATTTTCCGACTGCAAGTGCGGCGGCACCGGCAATCATTCCGGCACCTAAACCTTTCACGAACGGCGCAACACTGTTTTGCATAATAACACTTCCTTTCAAGAGTATTATTTACATATAAAACGTATTTTATTATTTTTATAATTGACTTTGAGTTGCGTATATTGTAAAATAGCTATATATAAGTTTAGGAGTGTTTTTTATGAAACCTGTTTATAAGCGCGTACTGCTTAAACTCAGCGGTGAGGTTCTTGCCGGAGAAAAGGGTACGGGAATAGATTTTGACAAGGTGCTCGAAGTTTGCGCCGCAGTTAAAGAAAGTGTGGATATGGGAGTGCAAATCGCCATTGTTGTGGGCGGCGGAAATTTCTGGCGAGGAAGATCCAGCGGTAAGATGGATCGCACGCGTGCCGACCATATGGGTATGCTTGCAACATCAATAAATTCGCTTGCCCTCGCAGATGCACTTGAACAACTCGGTGTGCCCGCACGTGTTCAAACAGCAATCGAAATGCGTCAGATTGCCGAACCATATATCAGAAGCAAGGCGATACGTCATCTTGAAAAAGGCCGTGTGGTAATCTTTGGGTGCGGAACGGGCAATCCGTTCTTCTCAACCGACACTGCCGCCGCACTTCGCGCTGCCGAAATCGGTGCGGACGTAATATTCAAGGCGACAAATGTTGACGGTGTTTATGACAGTGACCCGAAACTCAATCCCAATGCCGAAAAATTCGACACACTCACACATCACGAGG
>CAZGRC010000125.1:0-3985 GCA_964528125.1 uncultured Ruminococcus sp. | reverse complement strand
GATTTGGACGGCACCCTCACCGACCCTGGAATCGGCATCACTAATTCTGTGATGTATGCCCTCAATAAATTCGGAATAACCATTGCCGACCGCGCTGAGCTTTACTGTTTCATCGGTCCTCCGCTTGTTGATTCTTTTGAAAAATATTACGGTTTTTCAAAAGAGCAAAGTCTTGAAGCGCTTAGGCTTTACCGCGAATATTTTTCGGTAAAAGGAATTTATGAAAACGAGTTATATTCGGATACGCAAAAAATGCTTCAAACGCTTAAAGATGCGGGCAAAAAACTTGTGCTTGCCACAAGCAAACCCGAAGAATACGCAGTTGAGATTTTGCGCCACTTTAAAATTTACGATTATTTTGATTTTGCGGCGGGCGCCACAATGGACGAAAAACGCAACAGAAAAGCAGATGTTATTGCTTGGGCAATAACACAGTGCTGTATAAACGACCTTTCCGCGACTGTTATGGTCGGGGATCGCTGTCAGGATATAAGCGGAGCCGCAAAAAACGGAATTGATTCCATAGGTGTTTTGTACGGCTATGGTGATATGGATGAACTTGTGACGGCGGGTGCGGTTTATATTGCAGAAAATGCAGACGATGTCACAGACATTGTTTTAAGCGGATCAAAAAAACGAAAGTTTGTTTCGTTATAAAAAATGTTTTCTTCTCCCCGATTTGTAAACGGTTTTGGTTATATCAAATTTGTGTTGCAGAATTTAATACAAAGAAAAGACCGTTATCGATTGAAAAATAACGGTCTTTTTGTCGGTTTGATTTAACCGCGTTTACGGTGCACACTGTAAATTTCAAAAATAGTATTTATTCACTTGTGAAAGAGTGTAATTTGTGTTATAATTATTATGTAAAGGTATGTATTGTTTCGGCAAACGTATTGTGAAAGCAATTCATTTTTGTTCCGAAAAAACCTATAAATAACGAAATTTAAAGGAGAATTGAAATTATGAAACTTGGTATGGTGGGATTGCCTAATGTCGGCAAATCAACACTTTTTAATGCGATTACAAATGCGGGTGCACAATCCGCAAACTATCCCTTTTGCACGATTGAACCGAATGTCGGTATGGTAAGTGTTCCCGACGAGAGGCTTGAAAAACTTGCAAAGATATATAATCCCGACAAGTTCACCCCCGCAGTTATCGAATTTGTTGACATTGCGGGTCTTGTAAAAGGCGCTTCAAAAGGTGAAGGTCTTGGAAACAAGTTTCTTGCAAATATTCGCGAGGTCGATGCGGTGGTTCATGTTGTGCGCTGCTTTGAAAGCAACGATATAATTCACGTCGAGGGCTCGGTTGATCCCGCCCGTGATATCGAAACCATAAATCTTGAACTTATCTTTTCGGATATTGAGATTGTTCAGCGCCGACTTGATCGCGCACTGAAAACCGTAAAAGGCGATAAATCCGCGCAGGCTGAGGTTGACTTTTTGCGGCGGTTGCTTGCTCATCTTGAAGAAGGATTGCCGGCGCGCTCGGTTGAAATCGAAAGCGACACCGAACAGGAGATAATAAATACCACGGCACTGCTCTCTTCAAAACCGGTGATTTATGCCTGCAATATGAGCGAGGACGATTTTATCGGCGGAATTGAGGAAAATCCGCATTTTTGTGCGGTAAAGGAGATTGCCGCCAGAGAAAACGCCGAAATACTGCCGATATGCGCCGCTCTTGAAGCGGAAATTTCGGGTCTTGCCGACGAAGAAAAAATTATGTTTCTTGAAGAACTCGGACTTGAACGTTCGGGACTTGACCGTATGATTCAAACCTGTTATTCGCTTTTGGGTCTTATTTCTTATCTTACCGCCGGCAAGCCGGAGGTTCGCGCATGGACAATTAAAAAAGGCACAAAGGCACCACAGGCGGCGGGCAAAATACATACCGACTTTGAACGCGGCTTTATCCGTGCCGAGGTTATCGCCTATGACGATTTTATAGCCTGCGGCGGCAGTATGGTTACAGCCAAAGAAAAAGGGTTGGTAAGAAGCGAAGGCAAGGAATATGTTATGAATGACGGTGACATTGTCTTGTTCCGTTTCAATGTTTAGCGGAGGTATCTGAATGTCTGACGGTTTTCTTTTTTATCCATCCTATTATATGGGATATTATTCGTATCTTATATATCTGTTGCCTGCGATAATAATATCGCTTGCGGCACAAATTGCGGTGAAATCGTCATTTTCAAAATATTCAAATGTGCTGAGCAACATCAGCGGTGCCGAAGCGGCGCGACGTGTGCTTGAAGCCAACGGTGTAACGGGAGTGTGTATTGAATGCGTGAGTGGCAGTCTTACCGACCATTATGACCCGCGCACCAATGTTATACGTCTTTCCGAAACAGTTTACGGCACTCATACTATTGCCGCTGTGGGCGTTGCCGCACACGAGGCCGGACACGCAGTGCAGTATGCAAAACGTTGGGCGCCCATAAAACTGCGCAGTGCGATTTTGCCCGTTGCACAGATAGGCTCAACCCTTTCGTGGCCGCTGTTTTTAATAGGCATAATGTTCAGCTTGCCGTTTTTTGTTGACCTCGGAATAGTGTTTTTCTGTGCGGCACTGTTTTTTCAGTTGCTCACCCTGCCTGTCGAATTCAACGCTTCAAGAAGAGCGGTGAAAACCATTAAAGACAATGGCATTTTAACGGCACAGTCGGATATACGCGGTGCCAAAAAGGTGCTCGGTGCCGCCGCAATGACATATGTTGCATCGGTTATAATGTCACTTTTACAATTACTCAGATTACTCAGTATGGCAAGAAAAAGGCAATAAAACCGTTATAAAAACCGTGCTAACCCGTGAAAAATTCGGCTCTGTAATTATTTTACCGAAAAACTTATCGGACAGCAAGGACTGAAAGCTAAAGAAAAAATCCAATCCCTTTTTGAGAGATTGGATTTTATTTTAAATATATTTTCTTTTGGATTCACACAGTTCGGTGATAAACCGGCGATCCAAATCGGACAGTTTATACCCTTTTTTATAAATCAAAACATCCTTATAAATTTTTTTGTTTTCGGCGCACTTTCTTTGAATCAGGTTGTAACGTTCAAGCAAAATTTTCGGCAGCGGCGATACCCACATAAACGTTTCGGGGTTAAGCGATAAAAGGTCAAATTGGCTTGCGCGTTCAAAAATAAAAATTCTGCGGTTGATATTATCGGGAAGTTCCTCTTTTACCACCTTTGAAAGCGGCATTGACGGAACATAAGGGTCTGCGTGTGCTATCTCAACATAATCTGCCAAATCGTTAAAAGTAATTTCTTCTTTTGCACTCAGCGGATTGTCGGCGCTCATAATCAGCGAATAGGTAAACTCGGTAACCAGTTCATAATGAAAGCCTTTTTCTTCAAGCATAGACTTGAAATATCTGTCATAATTTTCGGCGTAACGTATAATGCCGAGATTGTAATCGTTGTTCAGCATACTGTTAACGGTGCGCTGGGAATTGGTCTCTTTATAAAATATTTCGGCGGCATCTTTGGAAAGTGAGTTTGAAAATTTTGCAAACGCTTCCGAAATATAACTCGCGCGCGGAACCGATATGGAAAATTTTTGCTTTTTGGGCGTGCCTGTCTTATAGAAGTTTTCAACCTCCTCAATCTGACCGAGAATGCCCTTCGCAAAGTTTATAAATTCCTCACCGTCCGGCGTCAATTTCATACCGTTCTGTGTGCGTTCGAATATTGTAATCCCAAGATCGCTTTCAAGCTCTTTTATTGAGCGGCTGATATTCGGTGCCGCAATTAAGAGAGTTTCGGAAGCTTTGCTCAGTGAGCCTGCTTTTGCCACTTCGAGAGCATGTTTCATGTGTAAAAGGTTCAAGAATCCCCACCGCCGTTTTGCGTTTTTTAATATTATAACATTTTTTACGCTTAAAATCAATTACATAACTTTCGGTTTTTATATTTATTTGTAGGTTTACAATAGAAGTGTTACAGTGTTGAATAAAAAAGAAGTGACGAAT
>CAZGRC010000124.1:0-4024 GCA_964528125.1 uncultured Ruminococcus sp. | reverse complement strand
GCTATGAAATATTATAAAACATCCCGTTTTCCCCGCGTTATAGGTTCGGTAGGTTTTACATTGCTGGCAAGCCTTGCACTTATTGCAATAGGTGCCGCCGTGTGGTTGGCGGTTGCAAACAACTCTGCGGATAAAGAAATACCGCCGGAAGAACCTCCCGTATCCGACAAACCGTCATATGACGAGCATCCGTCGTCATATAATGATATTACACAAAGCGTGCCGAATCCCGATAATATAACCGGCGTCACCGGAGACGCTTCATCTGTGCCGTATACCTCTCGGGAAAGTCGGGAAGATACACCGTCAGAACCCGAAAAGCGCAGTTTTATACTTCCATCTGACGGTGATATTATAAAAGATTACAGCAACACCGCCCTTCAGTTTTCGGCAACCTACGGCGATATGCGCCTGCATACGGGAATCGATATTTCGGCGACGGTCGGAAGCGACGTAAAGGCGGTCGGCACAGGCACGGTAACTTCCGTAGAAGAAAGTACCGCATACGGCAAAACGGTTACAATCGACCACGGTGACGGCATCACGGTTAAATACTGCGGTCTTGAAAGTGTAAAATCAAAGCAGGGTGACAAGGTGACCGGCGGCGATTTTATCGGCACAGCGGGCACCGTACCGAGTGAATGTGCCGACAAAAGCCATATCCACATTGAAGTTATAAAAAATTCCGAGCACATTTCCCCGCTTTCGGCACTTGGATTTGAATAATTTTTAAAACCCGCCCTCGGCATCGCTTAGGGGCAAAACGCCCGCACCGCTTTTTTTTGCGGTGCGGGCACTTTTTAATTTTCTTCCTGTATATACGCTTCAAGTCGGTAAATCGGCAATCCTTGCGATACGAAGCGCTGTTCGTATTCGGTGACAATGTTGCCCTCAAAATCGCTGTTATGAAGATCCAAAGTAACGTTTTTAAGTGCAAAACCGTTTTGCGAGAACTGTTCGACCGAAAACTCAAACAGTCCCTTGTTGTCGGTTTTTTGATGAACTTCCGCACCGCTTTTCAAAAGATGTTTGTAAATATCCAAAAACGTGTGATTTGTAAGACGGTGTGATGCATATTTTGTTTTCGGGAACGGACAGGAAAAATTCAAAAATATGCGTTCAACACTGTTATCGCACAAATATTTTTCAAGATATTCCGCCTTGCATTTCATAAACCGCAAATTCGTTATACCTCGGCGCAGCGCCTCTTCGCACGCCGCCACTATTACGTTGGAATCGCGTTCAACGGCAATCAGATTTATTTCGGGATGCATTTCGGCAAAATCAGCCGCAAATTTTCCCTTGCCGCAACCGATTTCAAGATAAATCGGGCGGTTTGTGCCGAACCATTTTTCAAGGTCTATGTACTCTTTTTCAAGTATTGCGGTGTTAAAATTACGTTCGACGTTTTCGGCAATAAAAAGTATGTCGGAAACCGCTTCAAGACGTTGGTCTAAATGTTTTTTCTTTCGCATTCGCATATGGTTTTTCTCTCCAAATAAAAAATTTCGGCGGGATTTTCAGCCCGCCGTAAAAATACATTACATTGCATCGGGATTTGCCTGCTTATATTCAATCTGCTGTTTTATCATCATATCCTTAACCTTCATCAGGCGTGCTTTACCCGAACGGTCGTTTTCTTCAAGTTTATCCGAAATAAAGCGTATCGTATCACGGTAACGCGGAATAAGCACGTGCTCAAGTGCGTTCACACGGCGGCGTGTCTTTTCAATTTCATCCGCCATTAAAATTACGGCTTTTTCTTTTTCGGCAAGTTTTAGCATTGTAGGAAGAAGTTCCGCCGAACCGGTGACCGCGTCATCCAGTTCAAAGGATGTCGATGCAAAACCGTATGAAAAAATATCGGTTGCGTCGCTTGTGCGGGTGGTGATATTAAAGTGCGGTATATCCACACTCATAACATTTTCAATCGATTCTTCAAGATAAACCTCCTGTTTTGGAAACATAAGCGCAACATCCAACGCTTCGCGTGACATCACACCCGTTGCCGAAACAAAATAGTCGTTTACGCGACTTGATTTCGCCTCAAATTCTTCGCGAAGCGCTTTAGTCTCCCGAACGGTGTCAAGGAATCTTCGCATAAGCTCATCTCGCTTGTCTTTAAGCAACTTGTGCCCACGCACCGCCGTGGAAAGCTGTTTTTTAAGACGGGTAAGTTCCATACGGGTGGGGTTCACATTCATTACCGCCACTTACATTCACTCCTTGCCGTAATATTCGTCAAGCAGATCACCGTCAATACGCTTGAGTTCGCTTCCGGGAAGTATTGACAGAAGTCTCCATCCAATATCAAGGGTTTCTTCTATTGTTCGGTTGGCGGAATATCCCTGCGACACATATTCTTTTTCAAATCGGTCGGCAAATTCGGCGTAAAGTTTATCGATATCGGTAAGCGCCGCTTCACCGAGAATCACCATAAGTTCCTTGGCATCCTTGCCTCGGGCATACGCCGCAAACAGCTGGTTCATTGTCGCGGCGTGATCACGCCGCGTTCTTCCTTCGCCTATCCCCTTGTCTTTAAGCCTTGAAAGTGACGGCAAAACATCGATAGGCGGCATAATGCTTTTGCGATAGAGTTCTCTGCTCAAAATTATCTGACCCTCGGTAATATATCCCGTAAGGTCGGGAATCGGATGTGTTTTATCATCTTCCGGCATTGTGAGTATCGGTATAAGCGTTATCGAACCGTCTTTACTTTTAAGCCTGCCCGCACGCTCATAAATTGTCGCAAGGTCGGTATACATATAACCCGGATATCCCCGACGTGACGGCACCTCTTTGCGTGCGGCGGAAACCTCACGTAGGGCATCGGCATAATTTGTGATATCGGTCATAATAACAAGCACCTGCATACCGAGGTCAAACGCCAAATATTCTGCGGCTGTAAGCGCCATACGCGGGGTTGCGATACGCTCAACGGCAGGGTCATTAGCAAGATTAACAAACATAACCGTGCGGTCGATAGCGCCCGTTTCCCTGAAAGAGTTTATAAAATAATTCGATTCTTCAAAGGTTATTCCAATTGCGGCAAAAACAACCGCAAACTGTTCGTTATCACTGCGAACGGAGGCTTGTCGCGCAATTTGTGCCGCAAGTTCTGCGTGTGGCAGACCCGATGCCGAAAATATCGGAAGTTTCTGTCCGCGCACCAGCGTGTTAAGCCCGTCTATTGCCGAAACGCCGGTCTGTATAAATTCCCGTGGATAGTTTCTGGCGGCAGGGTTCATAGGTCTGCCGTTTATATCCATACGCTTTTCGGGAATAAGTTCGGGGCCGCCGTCTATCGGGTGACCGAGACCGTCAAAAACACGGGAAAGCATATCGGGAGAAACGGCAAGTTCCGTACCCTTTCCGAGGAAACGCACCTTAGAACCCGCAAGGTTTATTCCCGCAGAATTCTCAAAAAGTTGCACAAGGGCGTTGGTGCCGTTGATTTCAAGCACCTTGCAACGCCGTGTTTCACCGTTCGGTAACTCTATTTCCCCCAGCTCGTCATACTTGACATCTTCAACATTGCTTACCATCATAAGAGGTCCCGCAACCTCGCGTATGGTTCTGTATTCTTTGGGCATTATAAAGCCACCTCCCTATTCTTTCCCCTGTTTTACCGCGTTTTCAAGTTCGCCGCAAAGCAGTGTGAGAATTTCCTCATATTCCGAATTTTTAAGTTCTTCCGAAACATATTTAAATCTGCCGATACGCTCACGTGAAGACAGTAAAACAATAGCATTTATCGAAGCTCCGCTTTTAAGTGCCGCAGAAGATTTATCGTAAAACGCCAATATCAATTTCATCATAAGATACTGTTTTTCAAGCGAAGTATAGGTATCGACATCGTGAAAAGCGTTCTGATGCAAATAGTCTTCTCTTATCGAGCGCGCCGCTTCAAGAGTTAAGCGGTCGGGCGACGAAAGCGCATCCATACCCACAAGTTTGACTATTTCTTCAAGTTCTGCCTCGGACTGCAAGATGCTCATAATTCGGGCGCGCAGCTCACACCATT
>CAZGRC010000123.1:0-4052 GCA_964528125.1 uncultured Ruminococcus sp. | reverse complement strand
GCTCGACTTCGGATACGATATTGTCAAGACCGACATTCCCAAAAGAGGATTTTTTCTCGGAAGCCGCGAACTTGAAGAGCCCGAAATCTTTCTGCTTTGCGATGCGGTACGCTCGGCAAATTTTGTGAGCGTTAAAAAATCCCGTGAACTGATAAACAAACTTGAGAGTATGTTAAGCGATTATCAAATCCGTCGCGGCGGTATGGGAATATATATGGACACCGACGGCAAATGCGATAACGAGGAACTGTTCTACACTATCGACAGCATTGCAACGGCAATTGAAAACCGACATAAAATTATGCTGAAATACGGCACACGAAAACTCGATACCGACCGTGTCATAAAAACAAGCGCACGCGAAATGACCGTGAGCCCCTATGCCATGACATGGAAAGATGACCATTATTATCTCATTGGGAATTACGATAAATACGATAATCTTATTCATCTTCGAATCGACCGTATGCGCTCGGTTACCGAAATCAACGAACCCGTTCGTCATTTTCGTGAGGTCAGTAATTATACCGATGTTTTCGACGTTGCCGACTATACCCACCGCCTGTTTTCAATGTTCGGCGGCGAAATGCGGGAAATCGAGCTCAAATGCTCAAAGGATATTCTGGAACAGGTTACCGACCGCTTTACCGATAAGGTTTTTATTCGCAATGTCACCGACAAAACCTTTAATTTTTCAACCGAAGCCGTGGTAAGCGACGCACTTGTAACGTGGATTATGAACTACGGTGATAAAATCGAAGCCGTTGCCCCGCAAGGTCTTCGAGATATGATAAAAAACCGCGCGGATATAATAGCAAAACTGTATGAGAAAAAGTAAAAAATGCTTTAAAAAGCCGCAATATTCCGTCGTATTGCAACGCAAACGGCGGATAAATTTTACATTTCAGAAAGCATATACAGTCTAAACGGCAGAGCAAATGCGAAATTTGCTCTGCCGTTTAGACTGTATATAAACTGAATTTTTTTGCTTGCGGCGTTTACGTTGCAAGCAAATATACTCCGTTTTATTTGATTTTCCTCGCTTCGATATAGAAACGCTTATCTTCGGCGTGACCCATTGAAAAGGTTTTTCTCGGCAGCGAGCCGTCTGCCGCAACTGCGGGAAAAAGTTCACTCTTTTGCATACCGTCAAACAAAAATCCGAGAGTTTTTTCCTTTTTGCAAAGGTTTTTAACCGACTCTTCGCCGTGAATATAGTCAATTTTAATCTGGGGATTATCCTTGATAAAAGCATCAAGATATGGTTGCAATGTTCCGACGCAAAGTTTTGCCGTGGGTTTCACCGAAATTTCACGGATTTTATCACCGAAAACACAGGTAAAGTGCTGTGCATCGGCACCGACATATTCACCGCCGAGGTCGGCAACAAATTTTTCGATAAATGTTTCGGGTTCAACACCGAAAAGCACGCGGTAAATCGGTTCAAACCGAAGAGCTTCATCGTGAATATTGACCACTTCAACCAGTGCGTAGCGCGAAAGCGTGTTCGGGTTAAGATTATAACATTCTTTGGCTGTGGCAAGCGAGTGATTGCCGTCCCCCACACAGAAAAGCAGACCGTCTCCCCTATCTTCAAGTGTCTCCAACGCCGACATAACATTTTTTGCCGCATTTTCGGATATCAGATAACCTTTTATATGTCCGCTGTTTTTCATAAGGTTGAAATCGTAAAGGGTTTCAAAATTTCCGTTTTTTAGCGGCTCTATAACCGTTCCGTCGGGGTCATCGATAAGCAACATTATATGCGGAAGTTCAAGCGGCGCATCTTTTCTGATACGCACGCGCGGCGGAATACGTTCGACAACGGTTTCCTCTGTTGCACGGATGCTAGCCTTTGTGCCTTTGCGGTAGTCATAGCGCGAAAGATCGATTTTGCCGATAATTCCTCTGCGAACAATGCCGTCGCTCTGTGTACGCTCAACAAAAATCATTGAATTCGGATATTCATTGAAAACACCGCGTTCAAGATAGGCACTCATTGTGCCGTTTACGGATTTTATTCGCGCCGAATCGTCTTCTTCAAGATAAACTTCGGGAAGTATCATATTAAGTGCCGAATCAGAATCAGCGACGGTGTTTTCAACATCCTTCCAATATTCCGGTTCGGATGTAAATTGGTCACAGGCAATAACCGCCCATTTTTCAAAACCGCATTTGGGCAGAAGTATATCCGCAGGCATAAAACAAGGTTCTTTTTTCATATTTTTCAGTCCTTATGTAAATTTTTACAGGGGTGCAAAGCACCCCTGTATTTCAGTAATAGGAAAATTCAATAGCACTGACGGTATCGTCGGTGGGGTTTACATATACCGTAATACCGCTTCGCTTATCATTTTTAAAGATAAAATAATCAAGATAATACTCTGTTTCGGAGACGGCATAAAAATGCGACGGGGCTCCGAGATAGTCCACAATATCGGTTATAGCCGAGTCATTGCTTATACCGTTCACCCAGAACTGCCCGTAGGGTGAAGCATCATTATCGTGAATGTTTTCTTTTATTTTAAACTTTACAAGGTCACATTTTTTGAGTGCTGCCGAAGAATTTCTGTCGTTGTAAAACACGGCATCTATGTGATTGTTATATCCGTTTACAAACACAACCTCTACAGAAGAACCCGCAAGCACGGTCGAATTTTCATTGAATTCACTGTCTTCAATAATATGCCAGCCGTCTTTTTCCATCTGCTTATATGAGGACGGAACCGAAAGTTTGCTGCCGCAGTAGGTAACATTGAACGCAAACTTTTTACCGAGGTATATATCGGCATAGTTTTCCTCATCATAAAGGCTTATATCGAAATACTTGGGCATAACCGTATCGTCCGACTTGATTTCGGGAATCTTTATTTCCCCGCTCGCCGTCGAAACGGTATCGCTGACGGAACCGTCACTGCCGCCTTTTTCCATTTTACTGCAACCCGCCGCCAAAGACAGCAACGATATTGCCAATATAATTGCGGTTGTTCGCACCGCGGAAAATATCTTCTTCATATAAACGGGATACGCCCCTTTCGATATATTATTTATTATTGTCTGTATATCTAATTTTATTCTCCGCGCCCTAAAAAGTCAACACCAAATGCGTTAATTCTTGAAAAATGTCTTAATTTGCTCTGTCAACATCGGCGCGAATAGCGTTTTTAAGCTCTTCCAAAGAAGAAAACTTGCGTTCTTCCCGAAGAAATCCAATCGGTTTGACGGTAACCGTTTTGCCGTAAACATTACCCGAAAAATTCTTTATAAACGTTTCGGAAAAAACTTCTTTTGTGTGATAGGTGGGACGGTGTCCTATATTTGCGACTCCTTTATAGGTTTTGCCGTCAAAACATACTTTTACTGCATATACACCGAACTTCGGAAGCACCAGACCTTCGGGATATTTTTGATTTATTGTCGGAAAGCCTATGGTTCTGCCGCGGTGATTGCCGTTTATAACCGGCGCCGTAAAAGAAAAACCGCCGTACACCATACCGAACGCGGAAGAATCGCCGCTTCGTATCATATCGCGAATCATACTTGACGATACCGTAACTCCGTTTTGGGTCACGGGTTGCACGCATTTGAAATCTATTCCGTTTTTACTGCAATAGCGCGCCAGCATTTCCGTGTTGCCGACAGCGCCTTTCCCGAAACGGTAATTGAATCCGCACACCAAAAGTTTAGGCGCAAATTTTTCTGTAACCGAGCAAAGAAAATCTTCTGCCCCGATATCGCACGCCAAGTTGAAATCAAGCGCTTCAACTTGGCGTACACCGAGTTTGCGAAGTCCGTCACGGCGTTCTTCGGGCATCATCAAAAGGGCATTTTCGGTTGCCGCGAATTTCGGCGGAATTTTAAAGGTAACCGCTGTAATATTATATCCTGCCGCCTGTTCTATAACACGGCGATGACCGATGTGCAAACCGTCAAACGTGCCTAAAACAACTGCGTTTTTCATTCGGATGCACCGCCTTTTTCGGGAATTTTAATAAGGCACTTAACCGCAAGTTCCCACTTTTCAAGATTTGCTTCGCCAATGCCTATAAGTT
>CAZGRC010000122.1:0-4067 GCA_964528125.1 uncultured Ruminococcus sp. | reverse complement strand
AGATTCCGATGTGTGCTAAAAAGAAAAGGCGTAGAAAAAGCATATTTTTGCGGCTTTTTGTGCTCGGTGTGGCAGGATATTTTATTTTCAGCGGAACGGGCACATTGAATAAACTTAATGAAGAAAAGAAACGTCTTGCCGAACTTGAAGCCGAACGTGACGAGAAGCAGGCACAGGTTGATGAGATACGTGCGCTTCTTGACGAGGGCTCCCAGTCCGAACTTATTGAACGCGCCGCACGCGAAAGGCTTGGATATGTCTTTGCGGATGAGGAAATTTATATTGATATTTCGGGTAGTTGAAAACACCCTTAATATATAGAAGCGAATGCTTTGAGGAGGAATTTTTACTTTTATGCAACTTAATGTCGGAGATGTAGTCGAGGGTAAGGTCGCCCATATCAAGGAATACGGTGTATTTGTCGATTTGCCGGAGGGTAAATCGGGTATGGTGCACATTTCTGAGGTCGCACGTACCTATGTGAACGATATAAACGAGCACGTTAAACTCGGTGACAAGGTTAAGGTTAAAGTTATGAGCATTGCCGAAGACGGCAAGATAAGTTTAAGTATCAGGCGCGCGTTGGAACCGGAAAAACGTTCTTCCGGCGAACCACGCCGTCGCGAAAGGCGTTCGGCACCGCCGACACCCGCCGCACCGGATCCTACATATACTTGGACACCGAAGAAGACCGAATCGGCAAGTTTTGAGGAAATGATGAATCGCTTTAAGCAAAGCAGTGAAGAAAAGTTTTCCGATTTGAAACGTAAAAATCCCGATACCCGCCGTCCGAAACGCGGTGCAGGTGTAAAATAAATTATAAAAACGGGCGGTATGCCTATATGATGAGGTTAGATAACTTTATTATAGGTGATAATACCGTCCTTGTTTTTTGGGAGAATAAAAAATGAGGGAAATAAATGTATCTGCCGTATGCGATACCGTAGAACGCCTTTGCATAGAATCTAACCGAAAACTGCCCTGTGATGTCGAGTGCAGATTGCACACTGCGGCAAATTGCGAATCCGATTCGCTGGCGAAATCGGTGCTCGGCGTGTTGGAAGAAAATCTTTTCGCCGCCGAAAAACTCGGTGTTCCGATATGTCAGGATACAGGTATGGCGGTGGTTTTTCTTGAAATCGGGCAGGATGTGCACTTCAAGGGCGGTTCGCTTTATGAGGCTGTAAACGAGGGCGTGCGCCGCGGGTATACAAAAGGTCTTTTGCGCAAGTCGGTTGTTGCAGACCCGATCAGACGCGGAAATACCGGCGACAACACGCCTGCTGTTATTCATACAAATATTACCGATGGTGACAAGGTGAAAATTACGGTTGCCCCGAAAGGATTCGGAAGCGAGAATATGAGCGGTGTTCGTATGCTTACACCCTTTCACGGGCGCGACGGCGTTATCGAAGCGGTTACAGATATCGTTAAAAAAGCATCAAACAATCCCTGTCCGCCAATGGTTATCGGGGTCGGTATCGGCGGTGATTTTGAGCAGTGCGCATTGCTTTCCAAAAAGGCACTTTGCCGCAGTTGTGATGTGCGCAATCCCGATGCGTATTACGCCGAAATGGAAGAAGAACTGTTGAATAAAATAAACGCGTTGGGAATAGGCCCGCAGGGATTCGGCGGCGATGCAACGGCGCTTTGTGTCAATATTGAAACGGCACCTACGCACATTGCGGGATTGCCCGTGGCGGTGAATATCGGTTGCCATGTGACGCGGCACATGACAGCGGTGATAGCGTGAATATGATTTCGCACTGCCGAAGACGAAGATTTTAAAATCTGTTTATGCCGATGTTTCGGAGACAGAATGGAGACAAAAATGAAAGATTTAAAATTTGCGGCACCGTGCCTTTTCGGTATAGAAAGTGTCGTTGCGGATGAATTTCGCAGAATGGATATAAAAAACGTGACCGCCGAAAATGGGCGAGTGCTCTTTTCCGGCGACCTTAACACCCTTGCGCGGGCAAATATAAACTCCCGCTTTGCAGAGCGTATACTTATTGTTGTGGGTGAGTTTACGGCGGAGAGTTTTACCGAACTTTACGATAATGTTAAAGCGCTCCCATGGGAAGAATTCATTTGCCGTGACGATGCTTTTCCCGTTACGGGAAGCAGTATAAATTCGGCACTGCACAGTATACCCGACTGCCAGTCAATAACAAAAAAGGCGATTGTTGACCGCTTGGCATTAAAATACGGCATAACCCGCTTTGCCGAAACCGGAACCGCGGTAAAGATACGCTTTTCAATTCTTAAAAACCGTGTGGCAGTGATGATAGACACTTCAGGTGACGGGCTTCACAAAAGAGGCTACCGCCGAAACTCCAACGCGGCGCCGCTGAAAGAAACGCTTGGTGCGGCAATGTGCGACCTTGCACGCATTTATCCCGATACACAGGTTTTCGACCCGTTTTGCGGAAGCGGAACATTGCTTATTGAATCTGCAATGATGGCGGCGAAAATCGCACCGGGACTTCGCAGATATTTTGCGGCGGAAAGATTTGATTTTATCCCCGTTAACGTTTGGCGAGAGGAACGCACCCGCGCACAGGATATGATACTTCACAATATCAATTTCATGGCGCACGGTTTTGATATTGACCCCGAATGTGTCGAACTGACATTGGCAAATGCCAAAAAAGCAGGCGTTGAAAAATATGTAAGTGCGGCGGTTGCCGACGTAAGGGATTTCACACCACCGGACGAGCGCTGTTTGGTAATAACCAATCCGCCGTACGGCGAGCGACTGCTTGATATAAAAGAAGCCGAAAAACTTTATTCCGTGATGGGAGAAAGATTTGCACAGGGCAATGGCAGAAAGTATTTTATAATAAGCCCTCATGATGAATTTGAACGCATTTTCGGAAGACCTGCCGATAAACGCCGCAAACTGTATAACGGCATGATAAAGTGTCAGCTTTATATGTATTTCAAACAGAATTTCGGAGAATCGCGTTAAAGCAGCGCTGAATTTCAATTGTGAAAAAGAGTAATATTATGTCGGCAAAGAGGGCATAAAAAAAGAAAATATTAACAAAACTTTAAATTTTATAACTTTTTCTTTGACTTTACTTGACTTTTAAAGAAAAAGGATTAAAATAGTAATTAAAGCAAAGCTTTGAAAATACTTTTTTGGAGGAATTACAATGACTATTAAACCTTTGGCAGATAATGTTGTTATCAAAGCCACGGCGGCTGAAGAAACTACAAAGAGCGGCATTGTGCTGACTTCTGCAAGTAAGGAAAAACCCCAGATCGCTGAAGTTGTGGCTGTCGGCCCCGGCGGTATGGTGGACGGAAAGGAAGTTACAATGACGGTAAAGGTCGGAGATAAGGTTATTGCCGCGAAGTATTCCGGCACCGATATAAAAATCGACAACGAAGAATATACCGTTTTGCGTATTTCCGATGTTTTGGCAATAGTAGAATAATTGGAGGCTGAATTTTTATGGCAAAGAATATTGTTTTCGGTGAGGATGCAAGAAAGTCCTTGCAGGTAGGCGTTGATAAACTTGCCAACGCCGTAAAGGTTACCTTGGGACCCAAGGGCAGAAATGTTGTAATAGACAAAAAATACGGTTCACCGCTCATCACCAACGACGGTGTTACCATTGCAAAAGAAATCGAGCTTGAAGACCCGTTTGAAAATATGGGTGCACAGCTGGTTAAAGAAGTTTCGGTAAAAACCAACGATGCCGCGGGCGACGGTACCACAACTGCAACGGTGCTTGCACAGGCACTTATTGCAGAGGGTATGAAGAATGTTGCCGCAGGCGCCAACCCGATGGTTGTTAAAAAAGGTATAAAGAATGCGGTTGATACCGCTATCAATACGATAATCGCAAATTCCAAGAGCGTTTCGGGCAGTGCCGATATTGCGCGTGTTGCTACGGTTTCTTCGGGTGACGGCGATATTGGAAATCTTATTGCCGACGCTATGGAAAAGGTTTCTGCCGACGGTGTTATCACGGTTGAAGAATCCAAGACCGCCGAAACCTATTCGGAAGTTGTTGAGGGTATGCAGTTTGATCGCGGTTACATCACCCCCTATATGG
>CAZGRC010000121.1:0-4079 GCA_964528125.1 uncultured Ruminococcus sp. | reverse complement strand
TCGGTAGGCTGCAAAACACCTTTTTGACCGAATATCGAATTGAAAAAACCCGAACGGTATTTGCCGTTATAGACCAGTTGGTTTGTTATCATATTCGCATCGTACACCTGATCCACCCACTGCGGAACTTCGGCAATGTCGTAATATTTGCTTTCGCCTGTTTGCGCGTTGAGAAGCACTGCACCGCAAATATCTTTGCCGCCGAAAAGCCCAATGCGGTAGGTCGCTGCGGAAGCCACCCAATACGGTGTGCCGCTATCGTCGATTTCAAAGGAAATATTATCGAAAATCACGGTGGGATATTTAAAGCGCAGACAGCGGTTGATGTTTCGCATAAAATATTCTTCCGTGGAATATTTTATACTCTTGTCAAGACGGACAAGTGCCGTTTCCTGTGTGGTCATATCAACCGTGACATAGGCGGGAATGCCGTTTGATACGTTGTTTATCCATTTGATGAAATCACCGTATATAAGCGGTGTTACACGCACGGGACGTCCGTTATAATTTATCTGGGTGTATATTTCCTGTATTTCAAACTGTGAAACAAGGTCGGACATTTCACCGAGTTTTCGTTGACCCAACCGTTCGGCGGTGTCCTTATCGACAACGGGAATATTCTCCATACCGATTTCGGCAACATCTTCGGAAAAGTCGCCGTTTTCCACTGTAATCAGTTCTTCATAACGCGAAGCGTTGAAAACCTGTGCACCGATAACATTTCCGACAACAAGCAGGAGCAGTATCGCCGCAACGGCAGTAAGACTTATCTTAACGGGTGCCGAAAAACGCTTGAAACTGAGATCTTTTTTGTCTACCGAAACAACCTTTCTGTTTCCGACGTGTGATGCCAGCCATTCAAAAATATCGGAAAAAGCGTTTATCACCGTGCAGGCGATTATTGCGAATATAATAAAATGCCACATAGATTCGCTCCGTATATTCAGCGGAGGCAGGCAGAACCAATATCCGACCGAAATAACCGCCAAACTCAACACGGCTCTTACAAGGTATGAAAGAAATCCCTTTTTCATAAAAACACCTCTGAAATATAACTGATTCAATTATACCTTATTTTGCCTGCTTTATCAAGTTTTATCTTCGGTTGTTTTTGAATTCGGAGTTTGTGCGGTCTGTGCATTTGCCTTTCTTCCCTGATTTTCTGCTCTTCGGAAGTCCCTGTGCGATTTCGGGGTATTTGTTGTCACTGTCGGTGGTGGGCTGGATTTCATAGGTGCCGTATTTGTTTATCTGTTCAAAACAGGTTTTCGGCTGACTTAATACGGGCGTTGCGGAAATTTCCGTGTTGAATTTTTTGCTTTTGCTCATTTTTTCACCTCCCGTAATATCTTTTCCGAAAATATCGGGGAATTGTGTTTGACAGCG
Organism: uncultured Ruminococcus sp.; assembly: GCA_964528125.1. GTDB lineage: Bacteria > Bacillota > Clostridia > Oscillospirales > Acutalibacteraceae > UBA737. The sequence goes on along the minus strand of CAZGRC010000121.1, from coordinate 2,693 downwards.
CATAATCATTGTGGTATACTGAATAATAGTAAATTTTTCAGGCGACAAGCGCCCGAAACGGAGGAGTTTAAAGTGCTGGACATTCGTTTTATCTGTGATAATCCGGAACTTGTTAAAGAAAACATTAAAAAGAAATTTAAAGATTCCAAACTGCCGCTGGTTGATGAAGTCATTTCGCTTTATAACGAAAAATGTGCCGCAAACAGCCGTGCAAACGAACTTCGCGCAAACCGCAACAAAATAAGCAAGCAGATAGGTGCGCTTATGGGACAGGGCAAACGCGACGAGGCGGAGGAAATGAAACGCCTTGTTTCCGAACAGGCCGAAGAACTTAAAGCTTTGGAGGAAAAGGAAGACGAACTTTCCAAGAAAGTTTTGGAAATTCAGATGAAAATTCCGAATATTGTTGACGACAGTGTTCCCGTCGGAAAAGATGACAGCGAAAATGTCGAGGTTGAGTGTTTCGGTGAAAAGACAGTGCCGAATTTTGAAATTCCCTATCACACAGACATTATGGCACTTTTTGACGGTATCGATAAAGAATCCGCAGGCCGTGTTGCGGGCGAGGGTTTTTATTATCTTATGGGTGATATCGCACGAATGCATTCGGCAGTGACCGCTTATGCACGCGATTTTATGATAAACAAGGGATTCACCTATTGTATTCCCCCGTTTATGATAAGAAGCAACGTTGTTACAGGCGTTATGAGCTTTGAAGAAATGGATGCCATGATGTATAAAATAGAGGGTGAAGACCTCTATCTTATCGGTACGTCGGAACATTCTATGATAGGCAAATTTATCGACACCATAACACCGGAAGAAAAACTTCCAATGACACTCACCAGCTATTCACCCTGTTTCCGCAAAGAAAAAGGTGCTCACGGTATTGAAGAACGCGGAATTTACCGTATACATCAGTTTGAAAAACAGGAAATGATAGTTATTTGCAAGCCCGAAGAGAGCATGGATTGGTTTAACAAAATGTGGAGTTATTCGGTTGAACTTTTCCGCAGTCTTGACATTCCTGTGCGCACACTTGAATGCTGCACTGGCGACCTTGCCGATTTGAAGGTTAAGTCTTATGATGTTGAGGCATGGAGTCCGAAACAGGGCAAATATTTTGAGGTTTGTTCCTGCTCAAATCTCGGTGATGCACAGGCACGCCGTCTCGGAATAAGGGTTCGCGGTGAAGACGGCAAAAAATATCTTGCTCACACATTAAACAATACCGTTGTCGCCCCGCCGAGAATGTTGATTGCTCTGCTTGAAAACAACCTTGCTTTCGACGGTGAGTATTACAGCATCAAGATTCCCGAAGCACTTCGTCCGTATATGGGCGGCACAGCCGAAATAAAAGCGAAAAACAAGTTGAAATAATCTTTTTAAGGTATATAAAAACGTCCCTCACTGCAGAGTAAGGGGCGCTTTTGCTTTTTAATCGGTTATATTTGAAACAAATTCTTCAATATCTACCACGGTGTTGTTGCGGCGGGATTCTTCCGCTGCGAAAACCAACAGATGGTTATAGCATGATTGTTCGATATCGGGCACGTTGTTGCAGGTATAACAACCAAGCACACTCTCATAAAGTGCGGTTATAATGCCCGAATCACCGCCACCGTGACCGCCCGAAACACCGTCCTTGCCGTGGGCGGGGATTTCTTCCGCGGTGTGCGTTTCAAAATCAAAGACCGTTATCGGCTCATTTTCGGAAAGGCTTGCACGCAATTCACCCTTGGTGCCCATAATGTGCATAAATCTGCCGCCTTTGTTAAATGCGTTCATTGTAAATGTTACGGTGACATCGTTTTCAAACAGCATATTAACGGTTTGGTGGTCAACAACATCATTATCGCACTTATAAACACACTTGCCGTACTGCGTGGTAGTGATTGCACGCATAATATCATCATCGGTGGGAGCGTGTTCGCGGGCGCAGGTAGTTCTGAACCAACCGTTGTTTTTATCGTCGTAATAAAGTTTTACGGCATTGTAAGGGCAGGTTTCCCCGTGCGGGCATCCCTCAACGCAGTAATCGGGTGCGCCTGCGGGGGTGTTTTTTTTCGTGAAATACGATAGTGTTCCGAAAGACTGTATTTTTTTGCATTTTTTGCCGAGCAACCACTGCAAAATATCAAGGTCGTGACAGGATTTTTGGAGCAACATATCCGAACTTCTGCCGCTGTTGCCCCAGTTGCCGCGCACGAAACTGTGGGTTTGGTGAACATTGCCGACACATTCTTCGTGATTTATTGACATAACCTCACCGATTTTTCCCGAATCAATGATATCCTTGATTGTATTAAACAGGTCGGTATACCTTAAAACGGTGCAGATAAGCACTTTTACGCCTTTTTTCTTTGCGGCACGTGTTATTTTTATACATTCCTCTGCGGTGGGTGCAATGGGCTTTTCGAGCAAAAGGTCATACCCCAAGTCAATCGCCTTTATTGCGGGTTCAAAATGTTGGCGATCCATAGTTGCGATAACGGCAATGTCGGCAATTTTTCCGAGTTCAAAAAGCGGTTTATAGTCGGTGAAACAGCGTTCTTCGGGGAGATCGGCGCGTTCTTTAATATAGTTTCGGCGGCTGTCGATGGGTTCTGCAACGGCAACGATTTCAAATTTGTCGGGCATATTGAACATATAGTTCGAATATGCCTCGCCGCGGCTTCCCGCACCGATTATTA
>CAZGRC010000120.1:0-4085 GCA_964528125.1 uncultured Ruminococcus sp. | reverse complement strand
GGTATCAGTGTTGCCCGCCTTGCCGAAATTTTCAAAGAACTTGAGGTTGCGGGAGCGCATAATATAAATCTTGTAAGCCCAACTCAGTACACCGAAGCGATAACGGCGGCACTTGATTTCTACCGCCCGAAAATACCGATTGTTTGGAATTCCGGCGGTTATGAAAATCCCGAAACACTTGAATTGCTTGAAAATTATGTTGATATCTTCCTGCTTGATTTTAAATATCTCTCACCCGACAGGGCGGCGCGCTGTTCCGCTGCGGAAGATTATCCCGAAGTTGCAAAAAAAGCACTTATAAAAGCATATGAAATGCGTCCCGAGTGTGTGTTTCGGGATGGAATTATGAAACGCGGTGTCGTTGTTCGACATCTCGTGTTGCCGTCTGCTACACGAGAGGCAATGGGCGTTTTTGATTTTGTGAAGCAAAATATGCCAAACGCTTTTTTCAGTCTTATGAGTCAGTATACGCCCTGCGGAAAGGCAACTGATATAAAGGAACTTTCACGTAAAGTGACCCGCCGTGAGTATGAAAAGGTTTTAAACTATATTTTGGAAAGCGATTTCGAGAACTGTTTTGTTCAGGAAATTTCAAGTTCTTCCGAAGAATATATTCCTCCGTTTGATTTGTCGGGGGTATAGAATGACGGTGTGACAAAAGGAACGTCACATTGAAATCTTATGTTTGCAAAAAACGAACCGAAAAAATGCAGTTTAGAGCCGCATTTTTTCGGTTTTGTATAACTATTAACTATTGCTGTTTCCGTTGCTCGAATTCGAATCTATATCTTCGTTTTCGGGCAGTGTTGTATCAACGGTTTCGGAATCGGTTTTCTCGGAATCGGATTCGCTTTTGTCGGGTGTTTCTTCTTTGGGAGACTTGTCTTTGATGTCGATAACGGTTATTTTGTTATAACTGTTGTTAAGGGTGTTTAGCAATATACTTTGCACGGGGATTTCGCAGGTATATCCAACCGGAACGGTTTGCAAAAGTTCAAAACTGCCGTATGAAAGGTCTGATTTCACGACTTTACCGTCACTGCCCGTTGAACCTATGACCGTGATGTTTCCGTCGGCGTTTTTAAGGCTGAAAGTCGCACCCGCAATCGGTGCACCCGAATCGTCGGTGAGTTCAATTTCAAGCACGGGTGAAAATCTTATGTTTGAGGGCGGTGTAACAACTGCTATCGGCCAACGCGGGTTGGGACCGAAATTCATACGCTCCACCGCACAAAATTCCGGACCGTTCGAGGTTCCTACATGCAAGAGCCAGTGATATCCGTTCACCGTGCCGGCATATATTGCAACGTGTGCGCCGTATGTTGCCGCCTTCTTGGGATTTCGGAATATTATAACAGAACCTATGGGTATATCGCGCGATGGATTGAATACGATGTAACTGTTGCCGGTGGCGCCCGTCACTTTTGAACTGAAAGAAATATATTCCGAATAACCTTTATTGACCCAGTCTTTTACGGCGGTATACCAGTCGTTGGCAAATGCGGGATTTGACGGGCGGGTGAGGGAAGATGTGTCAATGCCCGCTACATTCGGAAGATAGTTGAAATAAACGTATGTTGCGAACGAGGCGCAAACAAGTCCGCCGCGTTCAAATTTTGCGATGTCGGGTTTGCCTGCGGAATCGGTTTCATAACCTGAACTGCCTCCGCCGTAACCTATCTTTGAAAGATAACCCAATCCGCGTTTTTTACCGGCAAGCACATATTTCCACATATTGCCGTCGGCACGGTGCTTTTGTATGTTATAACCCGTATAGATGAGCGCATCGAGAAAAACATTATTGTCGGGGCTCATATTTGAATTGTATTTGTAATTTGTGCCCGAAACCGCAGGCACTTTTGAAACTGTTGATACAGTGGTCTGTTTTGGCGGTTTCGTGATGGCGACGGATGACTGTGTGCTTGAAACCGCATCTTCGGTCGAAATGTTATCTTCCGAGGGTGTTTCGTCAAAATCAGGGGTTTTTTCGGAAGAAACTCCAGCGGTTGAATACGGCACTGAAGAATTGTTTTTCACAGGCTTTGCAGGCGTGACGTTGTTCATTGCGGCAAAACTTGTTGCGGTGACGGAAAGTGCAACCAAAACCGATGTTACCGAAAAAGCAACTTTTCGTATAACAATAAAATCAAGAATGTTTTTAAAAAAAGAAAGTATACTTTTTTTCATAATTCCCCCAAAACGGATAAATATAATACTTATATATGATATTTTATAATTTCAAAAAAGTCAAGTTTTATTCTTTGTACAGAAACTATAACCGCGAAAATAAAGAGCGAATGAGTCTAATTACAAGACTCACCCGCTTTTTAAAATTATTTTCTGCCGCAATTTTTGTCAAAAGAGGGGTTGCAGGCATAAAAGTTTTTGGAATTAAGCCGTTCTTTGGTACGTTGCAAACCCTCACCGAACCGCTGATAGTGTATGATTTCCCGCTGCCTTAAAAATTTTATCGGTTCGCGAATATCGGGATCGTCGATAAGACGCAAAATGTTGTCATAGGTGGTACGCGCCTTTTGTTCCGCTGCCAAGTCTTCGTGCAGATCGGTGATAACATCGCCTTTTGCCTGTATATACTCTGCACGCCAGGGCAAACTTGATGCCGCAATCGGATAAACTGCGGCGGTGTGATCGACAAAGTATTTGTCAAAACCGCTTTTCTTGATTTCCTCTATCGAGAGGTCTTTGGTAAGTTGATATACTATCGCACAAATCATTTCAAGATGGGCGAGTTCTTCGGTTCCGATATCTGTCAAAAGACCGCGGAGGTCGTCATAAGGCATACTGTACCGCTGGGTTAAATATCGCATTGATGCGCCCAATTCGCCGTCGGGACCGCCGTACTGAGTTATGATTATTTGTGCGGCTTTAGGATCGGTTTTTTTGATTTTAACGGGGTATTGAAGTTTTTTATCGTATTGCCACATAAATCAGTCTTCTCCTTCATTTTCCCAGGGCCACGGACCGTTTATCCATTCCCAGCGGCCGTTTGGATTGATGTCCGATGCACGGGTTGCGTACTGCCCGAACGCGGCTTCGTATTCCTTTATCGCAAAGGCGCGGCGTTCTTTATATTCGTTGAACATTGCCAGCGCTTTCCTGTCTATCGGGTGGGTATCGAGGAAAAGAATCATTTCATATATCGCAAAATCAAGGGCATCGATATATCTTTTCATTCTGCTTTTTTTGTTCATCACGATATACCTCCCGCAAGAAAAGGTTTGTAAAGGGCGGGAAATACGGTGCCGCATGGGAAACCGTCCTGCACATCATAGGTTTCACCGAATCGCTGTATTTCAATGGAAACTATTGCGGGCATATTTTCCGCAACAGTTGTTTCTCGGCTGAAATTTGCCAAAGCGCCGAGCTCATAAATATTATCTTCCATATTTATTCTCCTTGAGGTCTTGCAGAAACTTCGTCTGACCTTTATTTGGAATATTCGGACAGAGAGCGCGATCGAAAAAACAGTTACCGACGGCATTCCCGTCCGTTTTCATACTATGTCAAAAAATGAGTTTTTGACAATTATTTTTAAAATTATATTGTCTGCTCCAAACAAAAACCGAGTGCTGCCGCAACCCTTTTTGGGGTTTGCGGCAGCACTCGGTTTTTACATATTGCCTATGGAATATTTTAGCCTTTTGCTTGTGACGGATGAAAATGAGCGAATTTAATAATTTTAAGTTATTTGTGATTTTGTCGGTAAAATGGCGTTGTTCTGCCGGTTTTAGGGTAAAAAAGTCAAAATTTTCCGAATTTAAATTGATTGGAAATAATAATTTTTTCCATATTTTATAATTGTTTTCTCTATTGACTTAATAACGAAATTCAACTATAATTATCAAAGAAAAAATGATTTGGTTGTTAATTTTGTGAATCTTTTTTACGGTTCTTTCGGAACTCGCTCGGTGAAAAGCCGGTTTCTTTCTTAAAATATTTGCAAAAATACAAAGAATCTTTGAAACCGACAATTGTTGCAATTTCCACGATTTTATATTCTGTATTTATCAGCATATTTTTTGCCGCTGCTATCCGCAAACTGAGTTTATAGTTGTGTGGTGAAG
>CAZGRC010000119.1:0-4104 GCA_964528125.1 uncultured Ruminococcus sp. | reverse complement strand
GTTGTCAAACTTGCCAAAATGCCGCAGGGCGCTCATGAAAGCACTGTTGTCCGCAGCTGGCTTGATACCTGTCTGGAACTTCCGTGGAACAGGGTAAAACCCGTTGCCGTTGATGTAAAACGCGCCGAAAAGATTTTGGAACGCGATTTTTACGGTATGAAAAAGGTAAAAGAACGCATACTTGAATTGCTTTCGGTTTATGCACTTGCACCGAATATAACAGGGCAGATTGTCTGTCTTGCGGGTCCTCCCGGAGTCGGAAAAACATCTGTCGGAAAGACAATTGCCGAATGTATGGGCAGGGATTTTGCGCGGATATCTCTCGGTGGTATGCATGACGAGGCGGAAATTCGCGGTCACAGAAAAACCTATATCGGTGCTATGCCGGGGCGCATAATAAACGCTGTCAAAAACGCTGGCAGCGGCAATCCTTTGATACTGCTTGATGAAATCGATAAGCTCGGAAGTGATTATAAAGGTGATCCGTCCTCCGCGCTTCTCGAAGTGCTTGATCCCGAACAAAACCGTGCATTTTGCGATAATTTCCTTGAAATTCCTTATGATTTAAGCCGAGCGGTGTTTATTACCACCGCAAATGATCTTTCCGCCATTCCCGCCCCACTGCGTGACAGAATGGAAATTATCGAACTCGGAAGTTACACACGCGAAGAAAAGTTTAAAATCGCAAAAAAACATCTGCTCGCAAAACAGCTTGAACGCCACGGATTATGCGGTAAAACCTGTCGCATTTCGGACGGCGCGATTTACGGACTTATCGATTATTATACCCGCGAAGCCGGTGTGCGTAAACTTGAACGCACGATTGCATCGCTTTGCTCAAAATCGGCAAAAAGCATTGCTTCGGGCGAAGCCGAAAAGGTTTTCGTAAAAGACATCGACCTTGAAAGATTGCTCGGCAAGCGCAAATACCGTCCCGAAACCATTCTCAAAAACGATGAAGTGGGCATTATAAACGGTCTCGCTTGGACCGCCGTGGGGGGAGAAATAATGCAGATGGAGGTTGCCGCTGTAAAGGGGACGGGCAAGGTTGAGCTGACGGGCTCGCTAGGTGATGTTATGAAAGAATCTGCCGCCGCCGCAGTTACATTTGTGCGGGCAAATGCCGCAAAATACGGTATTGATGAGGAGTTCTACAAGAATACAGATATTCATATTCACGCAACCGAAGCCGCCGTTCCCAAAGACGGTCCCTCTGCAGGTGTCACAATAACCACCGCGTTGGTGTCGGCACTTACGGGCAGGGAAGTAAGGCGTGATGTTGCAATGACGGGAGAGGTCACAATTCGCGGCAGAGTGTTGCCGATAGGCGGACTCAAAGAAAAATCAATGGCGGCGTACAGAGGAGGCGTTAAAACCGTCTTTATTCCCGCCGAAAACGTGCCCGATATTGACGAGGTTGATGAGGTTGTGCGCCAAAGCATTAAATTTGTTCCCGTTGACAGGGTTGAAGACATCATCAGCCGAGCGCTTGTACCACACGCAGAATCCGCCGTGCACGAGGATTATATTCCCGTAGCGGACGGCGCACACGCCGTAGCGAGGACACTGAGGTGAAGTTTTATGAATATGAATAATGCGGTTTTTGAAGCGGCTTTCGGCACTGTGGAACAGCTGATACCGTCGGATATGCCGGAATATTGCTTTTCGGGGCGTTCCAATGTCGGAAAATCTTCGCTTATAAACCGTCTCCTCGGCAGAAAATCTCTTGCACGTGTCAGCGGGACACCCGGTAAGACCGTTACGGTAAACTTTTACAGGGCGGGCGATATCCGTCTTGTGGATTTGCCGGGGTACGGATATGCTCGAAATCCGTCCGAGCGTGAGCGTTGGAGTGAACTTATGGAGGGCTATTTCAGGTCGGGTCGCGATATCCGTCTGGTTTTTCAACTGGTTGATGCCCGCCGTCCCGCCACGCCCGATGATATTCAAATGCTGGAATTTCTTAAATATATGAACATTCCGTATGTGATTGTGCTTACCAAGTGCGATAAACTCAACAAAACAGAATTTAAAACACGTTTGGAATCTTTTCCGAAAGAACTCGGCACACTTGTCGAAGACACGGTTTTAATGCCATTTTCCGCACTTAAAGGCACCGGTTGCGACCAACTTCGCGAATTGATTGAAAAAAACTGCAACGTGGCAGAATAATCCCTGAAAAACAATGAAAACAATGAAAGCCTTCGGTTTAACCGGAGGCTTTCATTGTTTTTATAAATTCAGTCAAAGATTTTTTCTGTTCTTCGGAAAGATGGGAAAGTTCGCGTTCAAGTTCGCTTTCATAATCGTCTTTAAAAAAATCGTACAAGGTGATATTTAACCCATAACATATATATGAAAGGTATTCCACAGTAGGTTGCTTTTTTCCGAGTTCGATATCGCGCAAAAAGCTTTGTGATATTCCGCAAATGTTTGCCAGTTTGTTTGTGGTGAAATTTTTTTCTTCCCTCAAATCGGTTATTCGTTTGCCTATGTCCATAAAAGAACGCCCTCCTTTCCGAGCTCCGTATGTCCTCATTATTTAATATTTCCGCTTTCTATGTTCTTTTATCTATCCTCTCCGATAAATGCCAAATTTCTTTTTATTTATCATAACACTTTATGCACAAAAAAATTATTACTATAGACTTGACAAATTAAATCTTTAGAGATATAATATGGAATGGCAGATTAGGCGATACAGCGCCTTTTTGTTGCTGAAAAAATTGCGGAGGCAAATAAATTGGTATATCTGTTATTTGTTCTTTTATTTGTTTTGTATATATATCTTATTGTGAAAATCAACAGATACGCAATTGAAAGCCGCTATATTAAAATTGAAATTCGGCGCACAAGCGGGAGGGAGCGTGAGGAATGGAAGCGAAGGCTTCGGAAACTTAGACGGCGAATATTCTTCGGTTTTTAAATCAGCAAAAACAGACGGGGCAACCCGTGCGCTGAAAAATAATCTTAAGAGAGGATAAAAATTATGAAAGTAAAGAAAATTTTGGCAGTGCTTCTTGCACTTGTAATGGTTCTCTGCATATTCAATGTTGTCGCTTTTGCGGAAGGCACTAAAGTTATGGTTACGGGATGTTCATATACAGGGGAACTTTCCAGTACATATGTTGCCCAAGACGGCACAAAAGTTACATTCACCGCAAATGATTTTGCAAATGGCGGACTTATAGGAAATTCTTATCACGAACCAAGTGCCGAAAGCGGTGAAATGGCTATAGATTATGTTGCATGTATCGGTACCGCGATGTACAAAACCCTTGCTGAAGCAATTGCCGCCGTTAAAGACGGTGAAACAATAAATATCATTTCCAAAGGCACATATAAACTTTCGAGCGAATGTATCAAAAACAAGAATGTCACAATGACCGCAACCGCGAGTGGTGTTGTTATTGATATGAGTTCGCCGGTGGCACTTTCGGGCGCTTTGGTTACATTCAATAATATTGCTTTTGATTATACCAAAAATCAAAACTATGTCGGTTTATATCACACTGCCACCGAAATTTACAACGACTGCACAATAAACGGTCAGATGTTTGCTTACGGCGCAAAGGCGGAGTTTAACAACTGTGTGTTTAAGCAAACATCCAAGGATGCTTATAACATCTGGACATACGGTGCAAGGGATATCGACTTTGATAACTGCACTTTAACAGTGCGGGTAAATCTGTTTTGATTTATAATGAGGGCACAATCGAACAGGATGCCGATTTCAGCCGTTGCAAATTTACGGCTTCCGAACCGGTTAAAGATAAAGCCGCTATTGAAGTTGATTGCACATTTACAAAATATAATATTACGGTTGACAGCAGTACAACCGCCACAGGTTTTGCCAACGGTTCCGTTAGCGGAAATTCACTTTGGAACGTTAAAAAAGGTTCCAAGGAAACAAAGGTTACAGTTGCGGATGAAGTTGTGTTCTACAACGCATATGTTGCGAAAATCGGTGAGCAGTCATACAGCTCTTTGCAGGCGGCAATTGATGCGGCAAAGAACGGCGACACAATAAAAATAATTAAAGATATCTCGCTTGAAACTTGCGTAATCCTTACCACAGGAAAGGTTATAAGCATTGATCTGAAC
>CAZGRC010000118.1:0-4108 GCA_964528125.1 uncultured Ruminococcus sp. | reverse complement strand
GGTGCTCATTATCGTATTCCTCGGTATGGGTGCACTTTCAATGCTGTATTATTTTATAGCCGGTCTTGTCAATTCTTTTGGTTACGGCGGTTTCGGCTCTTTTGTAAACGGAGTTGCAAACAGCCTTTCGTCTGCCGCAAGATATGTTTTTTATGCCGCACTTATGGCAATCGGTGCAAAGCGCATAAAGAAGTAAATTTTGTATTATGTTTTGACCTATCCGAAAAGTCAGACAAAAATTCAATCGGGCAATCAATCGGATTGAATCCTGTATTGAACAGGGTTCAGTCCTTTATTGTTTGGAATCGGAATTACGGCATCGCGAAGTATTTGATAGTTCGCAATATAATTTTAGCAAAAGCAAGCAATACATAAATATGTTTGACTTTTGACTGATGACAGAAAAGGGGAAACAGAATGCCTAACTATTCAAAAGAATATTGGAATGCGAAAAAAGAAAGCCTTATGGAAAAATGTTATGACTGTTTTGCCGAATACGGACTTCACGGAACGGGTATAAGAGCACTCGGAAAACATTGTGGGTGTACTTCTAATATGCTGTATACCTATTTTAAAAATTTAGATGATTTGATCATTCAGTCCACCGAATACTGCATGAGTAAAGTTGAAGATGACTTTATGGCAAAGGCACCGACAAACCTTGAGGATTTGTGGCGCTTTATTGACGAAATACCGTATTGGACGGCGGAAAAGCACGGAAAGAAATACAGACTGATGTATCAGGTTTATACCCACCCGAAATACAGACAGTACGGGCAGAAGTTCTTTTCGGGTGTCGATGAAAGATATACCGAATATGCAAAACTTTTGGAAAACAAACTCGGTATACCTTATCAAAAACTGACACCGCTTATTTTTATTCTGATTCGCGCCTGTGTTCATTATGCTTTGTTTGAAGACGAGTTTTATTTGACTGCGCAGATTGATGTGTTAAAAGAAGCGCTGGAACTTTTTATTATGAAATATAACCGCAAAGAAAACGCTTGAAAACAGAAGTTTTGCCGCGGTATAAATAAAGTCCTCCTGTGATACATTGTATCACAGGAGGACTTTTGTTTTTGCAATAAATACGGGGGTTGAAGGCAATTTCGGGATTGTGATATCCATTTTGATTATATTTCGTTTTTCTGACTATAATCATTGTATAGGATATATACATATATTTTAAATAAGTCTTGACAAAAGACGGTGATGAATTGTAAAATAGATACGGTATAAATTGGGTTTTTGTGTCCATTTATGATTTTTTAACCTCGGTCTGTGGGGGCAAGGTTTATATAATATTTTATATCATAACAGAAAATTTGGAGGCAATTTATTTAATGAATGAAACAAAACAGAAAAAGGATAACACGGCACTGGGTTCAAAGACGAACCGCCGTACAAGCAAGCCGAAAAACACGGTGCAGAGCGTTGTAAGCGGAACACAGCCTTCCGAAAAACGCACAGCAAAGGCACCGCGACAGCAGACGGCACAGCAACGCGGTTCAAAACAGTATAAACCCACGGGTGAAAAGAATGATACCCGAAAACGCAACACGGCTCCGCGCCAAAACAGGGGATATCAGAAAAAAGGAAAAACACCGTCTGTTCCGATAAGGATTATCCCGCTCGGCGGACTGGGGGAAATAGGAAAAAACGTCACCCTGTACGAATATGACGGTGATATGTTCCTTGTTGACTGCGGTATGAGTTTCCCCGACGAAGATACACCGGGTATTGATATTGTTATTCCGGATTTTACCTATATTCTCGAAAACAAGGATAAAATTAAGGGATTGGTTGTAACACACGGTCATGAAGACCATATCGGCGCTATACCTTATCTTCTTAAAAATTTCAATCTGCCGATATATGCGACACGCCTTACCATAGGATTGATTGAGGGAAAACTGCGCGAGCACAAACTTCTCGACAGTGCAAATCTTAATGTGATAAGTCCGGGAAAAATGATTACACTCGGCAAGTTTGTAATTGAATTTATACACGTGAACCACTCCATTCCCGATGCGGTCGGATTTGCAATTACCTGTGCTGCGGGCACCGTTATACAAACGGGAGATTTCAAAATCGATACAACGCCTATCGACGATTATGTTATTGACATTGCGCGTTTTGCGCAGTACGGCGAAAAGGGTGTGCTTGCACTGCTTGCCGATTCTACCAATGCCGAACGGTCGGGTTTCACCCCTTCGGAAAAATTGGTCGGTGAATCTTTCTCAACCCTGTTTAAAAAGGCGGAAGGACACCGCATAATCGTTGCTACGTTTTCTTCAAACGTTCACCGCATACAGCAGATAATTGACGAGGCATCTCGCTGTAACCGCAAGGTGGCGGTCACGGGAAGAAGTATGTTAAGCGTGGTACAGGTCGGCAGTGAACTCGGCTATCTCAACGTGCCGGAAGGTGTGCTTATCGACCTTGATATGATAAGAAACTACCGTCCGGAAGAGCTGGTAATCGTAACCACGGGCAGTCAGGGAGAAACACTTTCGGCACTTCACCGAATTGCATTTTCGGATCACCGCCAGATAGAGATTATTCCGGGGGATATGATAATTATTTCCGCTACACCGATACCGGGCAATGAAAAACTTGTCGGCAGGGTGGTAAACGAACTTATGAAACGCGGCGCTAATGTGGTTTATGAAAAAATGTATGATGTTCACGTTTCGGGACACGCCTGTCAGGAAGAGCTTAAACTTATGTTAAGCGTTGTAAAACCGAAATATTACATCCCCGTTCACGGAGAGTATAAGCATCTGCGCAAAAACGCTCTCATAGGCGAAGCCATGGGCATACCCGAAGATAATATTGTCATTGCTTCAAACGGAAATGTTATCGAGGTATCTAAGGATGCACTGAAAGTTGCCGAGACGGTACAGGCGGGGCGCGTTCTGGTTGACGGACTCGGTGTCGGAGATGTCGGCAGTATAGTTTTGCGGGACCGCAAGCATCTTGCCGAAGACGGCATTATAATCGTATCAGTAGCCATTGACAGTGTGACGCGTGAGGTTGTTGCAGGCCCCGAAGTGGTTTCGCGCGGATTTGTTTATGTGAAAGAATCGGAAGAACTTATGCAAAGCATTAACGATGTTGTTTGTGATGCACTTGAATATTGCTTTGTTCATAATATTCGCGATTGGACTTCGATAAAAACAAGAATTAAGGACAGTGTTTCAAAATATCTTTACACAAAAATCCATCGCAGCCCGATGGTTTTGCCGATGATTTTAGAAGTATAAAATATGCTGTTGAATAAGGAGTGACCTTAAATGAAGGTAGTATTGTTAAGTGATGTAAAAGGACAGGGCAAAAAGGGAGAACTTTGCAATGTTTCGGACGGTTATGCCCGAAATTTTCTGTTCCCGAAAAATTTGGCAGTTGCCGCAGACAGTGCCGCAATGTCGGAGCTGAAAAGCCGTGAAGAGGCAAAGGAACATCACAAAAAGGAAGAAATTGCCGCCGCCAAAGCCGCTGCTGCAGAACTTGAGGGCAAAACGATTGTGATTAAAGCAAAAGCCGGCGCAAACGGCAAACTTTTCGGCAGTGTTACATCAAAAGAAATCGCCGCTGAAATTAAAAGTAACCTCAATATGGATATTGATCGCAAAAAAATGACCGTAAGCGATATAAAGAACTTCGGTGAATATACAGCTGAAATTAAGTTGCACTCGGGTATTTCCGCAAAAATAACGGTTAAGGTAACTGAATAAAAATGAATGACGATAAAGTGATTTATGACCTTGAGGGAACACGACTTCCCTTTTCGGTAGAGGCGGAACAGGCGGTTTTGGGTGCGCTTATAATCGACCCCAAGTGTATAAACGAGGTCGCAACGCAGATTAAACCGGAATATTTCCATATTCCGCAACACAAGAGCATTTATACCGCCATTTCGTCAATGTATGAACTGAGTCAGGCAATCGATTTTGTTTCACTGCTTGAAAAGCTTAAAAAAGACGGTGTTTATGACGAAGCCGGCGGAAAGTCATATCTTACGCAACTGGCACAGTCGGTGCCGTCGGCGGCAAATGTTTTGACATATGTTGACGGCACCGACTGTGCCAGTTGCGTAAGATATGAC
>CAZGRC010000117.1:0-4131 GCA_964528125.1 uncultured Ruminococcus sp. | reverse complement strand
GGGTCGGAATATACTACCTTGAAAAAGGTATTTCGCAAAGACCTTCGGTCTGCATTTACGATCGCAAACATTCCTCTGTTTCCGAAGCCGATGTTTCGGATTTCAACTGGGATGACGTGTTTGAAAATGTCGATTGGTTTCATCTCACGGGAATCACACCCGCATTAAGCGATAATCTTGAACAAATTTGCCTTGAAGCTCTTAAATCGGCAAAAAAACACGGTGTAACGGTCAGTTTTGATACAAACTACCGTTCAAAACTGTGGAATATTGAAAAGGCAACCGCCGTAATCGGTAAAATTATGGAATATGTTGATGTTTGTATCACCAATCCAGGTGATGCGAAAGACCTGTTCGGCATAATATCGGACAAAGCCGATTTTGATTTGAAAAATCCAGACAACGAGGGTGCGGTATCGGTTGCGGAAAAACTGATGAGTCGTTTTCCGTTAAAATGCGCTGCGCTCACACTCAGAACAAATTTGAGTGCAAGTGACAATGATTTCGCGGCAATGCTTATTTCCGACGGCGAATGTGCCTTTTCACGAAAATACCGTATGCACATTGCCGACAGGGTTGGCGGCGGCGACAGTTTCGGCGCAGGACTCATCTATTCCATGCTCACCGGCAAAAGTTTAAAAGACTCTGCCGAATTTGCGGTCGCGGCATCTGTCCTTAAACACTCGATCGAAGGTGATTTTAACCGCGTCGGTGTTTCCGAAATCGAAAAACTCGCGGGCGGCGACGGTTCGGGCAGAGTGCAAAGATAGCGTTTTTATCTCAAAAGGTCGGGGTCACACTTAAATGTGACCCCGACCTTTCACCTATTTGTAATACACTTCGACAAACGGAAAACGCCTGTCTTTCGTTCTTGACATCTATTTATAATTATGATAAAATCTAAAAGAATGTAAATATACGGATATCAGGTGCGGGGTGATTCATATAAACGGCGAATATATTTCCAACTCACCCGAAGACACAATGCGAATTGCCGCAAAACTTGCCGAAACACTTCACGGCGGCGAGGTAATCGCCTTTGTCGGCGGTCTCGGTATGGGCAAAACATGCTTTGTAAGCGGACTTGCCGAGGGGCTCGGATTCGACGGTGAAGTTTCTTCTCCGACCTTTGCTCTAATAAATGAATACACAGGCGGCAGGCTTGCACTTTACCACTTTGATATGTACCGTGTGGACGACTGGGAAAGCCTTTATTCGACAGGCTTTTTCGATTATCTCGAATCGGGCGGTGTTATTGCCGTGGAGTGGAGTGAAAATATCATCGGTGCCCTGCCCGATAATACTGTATTTGTCGAATTCAAACGCACGGGTGACAGTTCCCGCGTAATAACCGTTACAGGATGTGAAAACAGTTGAAAATACTTGCGGTTGAATGTTCTGCGGGTTCCGCATCTGCGGCGATAACAGAAAACGGGCGCATACTCTCCGTTTCGTCGGTTAATGTTAAAATCACACACTCTCAAACACTTATGCCCATGATAAAAGGTGTACTTAATAACAGTTTTTTGTCCTTTGCCGACATCGACGGCATTGCGGTATCGGCGGGGCCGGGGTCATTCACCGGAATAAGAATCGGAATTGCCGCAGTAAAAGGGCTTGCCGCGCCGCGCGACATACCCTGTGCCGCTGTTTCCTCACTGCGTGCCATGGTAGAACCTTTTCGCGGCGAAAACGCCGTTATCTGCGCTGTTATGGACGCGCGTTGCAATCAGGTATATAACGCACTTTTTGAAATAAACGGGGACAGGCTCACCCGTCTTTGCGAAGACAGGGCACTTTTGTGTAATGAGTTGACAAGCGAGATATCTGCGCTCTGCGAAGACGGTAAAAGGGTTATCGTCACCGGCGACGGCACCGACCTTTTTTATCCGTTTGTGTCGGATATTTGCGATGTTTGTGCCGCAAACGAAACCGTAAGATTTCAAAACGCCGCATCGGTCGGACTTGTCGGTGAAGAAATGTTTAAAAACGGCGACACGGTAACCGCAGAACGTCTCTTACCCGTTTATCTGCGACTGCCGCAGGCTGAACGCGAACTCAAGGCAAAACAGGCAAAAGGAGATATTTTAAAATGAGAAGAATTGCAATCGGTTGCGACCACGGCGGTCTCGAACACAAAAACGCCATAGCCGAAAACCTCAAAAACCGCGGTTTTGAGGTTGTTGACGAAGGTATTTACGAACAGGTTTCGGTTGATTATCCCGAAATTGCCCTTAAGGTGTGCAAGCACATTACCGATGGGGACTGCGAACTGGGCATTCTGGTTTGCGGCACTGGAATTGGAATGTCACTTGCGGCAAATAAAGTAAAAGGCATTCGCGCCGCCGCCTGCAGTGAACATTTTTCGGCAAAATATACCCGTCTTCACAACAATTCCAACGTGCTCTGTCTCGGCGGTAGGGTTATCGGCGTGGGAACGGCGGTCGAACTTTGCGACCTTTTTGTCGATACACCGTTTGAAGGCGGACGTCATCAGCGCCGCGTGGATATGGTAATGGATATTGAAAATCAATAATTAAAACAAATGAAGGGGATATAAAAATGAACAACAATGTATTTGTAATGAATCATCCGCTCATTCAGCACAAACTTTCTATTTTGCGTGACGAAAGCACAGGTTCAAAGCAGTTTCGCGAACTTGTAAGCGAAATCGCAATGCTTATGTGCTATGAATCAACACGTGATTTACCGCTTGAAGACGCTACCGTTAAGACACCTATGACGGAAGCCAAAACCAAGGTGTTGGCGGGCAGAAAAATGGCATTTGTGCCGATACTTCGCGCCGGTCTCGGTATGGTTGACGGTGTTTTAAGCCTGATCCCCGCCGCAAAAGTAGGACACATCGGAATGTACAGAGATCCCGAAACCCACACACCGATTGATTATTACTGCAAATTGCCCGCAGATCTTGAAGAACGCGATGTTTTTGTGCTTGATCCGATGCTTGCAACCGGCGGCAGTGCAATCGATGCCGTTACACGCATTAAAGAGTTCAATCCCAAGAGAATCAAGTTTATGTGCATAATCGCCGCACCCGAAGGCATTAAAGCTTTCACAGAAGCACATCCCGACGTACCTGTTTACTGTGCGGGTCTTGACGATTGCCTTAACGACCATTGCTATATTCTGCCCGGTCTTGGAGATGCGGGCGACCGAATTTTCGGTACAAAATAAAATTTAAATCCAGATTTCCAAATTTTAAAGGTGGTATTTTATGAAATGTCCTTTTTGCGGTTATGAAGAAAGCAAGGTAATTGATTCCCGTCCCACCGACGAGGGCGAACGCATTCGCAGACGCCGTGAATGTCTGCAATGCACAAAGCGCTTTACAACCTATGAAATGATTGAAAGTCTGCCCATTATCGTCATAAAGAAAGACAAATCGCGTGAAACGTTCAGCCGCGACAAACTGAGAAACGGTATGCTCACCGCGTGTGAAAAACGTCCGGTTTCCATTGAAACCATTGAACGCGCCATTGACGATATTGAAACATCGATACAAAATTCGCTTGACCGTGAAGTCAGCAGCACGCGTATCGGTGAGCTTGTTATGGACAAACTAAAGGACATCGACGAAGTGGCATATGTTCGCTTTGCATCTGTTTACCGCCAGTTTAAAGACATAAACACATTTATGTCGGAACTTAACAAATTGCTCGGCAACTGAAGTTTAAAAGCCGAAGGAGAACCCCGAAATGAATCAAAATGAAATGTTAGCGCAACTCCTGTTGCCGAATATAGACAAGACCCCCGATTATTTTGAGGGTCTTTATCCTCCGCGTGACCTTAAAGAAGGTGCACGTGTCACACGAATCGCACCGAGCCCCACGGGTTACCTGCATTTGGGCACCCTCTTTGCGGCACTGGTTAATCGCATTACGGCAACATCGTCGGGAGGTATATTCTTCACCCGAATCGAAGACACCGATAAAAAGCGTGAGATTGAGGGCGGCATTGAAGATATCATCGACGGTCTTTACCGTTTCGGCATCGCAATTGACGAAGGATTTGTCAGCGGCACCGAACAAAAAGGTTCCTACGGTCCCTACCGTCAAAGCGACCGTGCGGAAATTTACCAAACCTATGCCAAAGAACTGATTAAACAAGGAC
>CAZGRC010000116.1:2001-4167 GCA_964528125.1 uncultured Ruminococcus sp. | reverse complement strand
CTATAACGGCGAAGTTTTCTGATTTTGTAACATATCATTGACAAACCTACATATATGAAAATAGAGTTATCCCGAAAATACGAGATAGCTCTATTTTTGATGGTATGACAAAAATAGCCGGAATCAGTTTTTTCGGACAGCCCGAGAGGGCTGTCCCTACGGTTGTTTGATTTTTTTATTTGTAGGGATGGGAGTCCCCGATCATCCGCATAAATTTATCCTAAATACTGACTATGTATTCTGTTTTCGGGCGTTGCATCAAAAGTATAAAGAACCAAAAGGAAAAACCATTCAAGCGGTTTCATAATAAAATACACGATATTTGAGCGGCGTTTAGTTACGATGTGCCTTGAAATCGGCAATCCGAATTTATCATAGGTTTTTCTGATCAGCCTATGTAATTTAGGTGTTTTTTCGGTCATTAGATCCTCAAATGCGTTTGCAACAAGCAATTGACGGTTAACAATAATCAATTCATTATTCCTCTTTCCGGCTCGCAACGGCTTTACTACTTTTTCATCACCGCAAGCTGCCACCGTGCAAAGATAATGACCGTCGTAATCAAGGCGTGGTGGCGGTATTTTTTGTGATAAGGTCCATTCGGCAGTTTCCGTAAACATTTTTATGGACGAATCCGGTTGTTGACCGAATAAAGTAAGAATTATTATTACAACAATAAGCAGTGGTATTGCCGTGAGAAACGAAACAATGATAAATGATGACGATTTGCTCAAAATGGCTTTACACATACGCAAAAACTTATTATCATAGTTTGTATTTGCTATTTTCTCGGTATATTCAAAAACTGTATTTCTGATAAGACGAAGCGAACAGAGAACATAATTATACGGAAAAAGCAAAAAGAGTATTGTTTGTCCGTTTTCAATATCGCACCAAAACTGAATTGTAAGCATCACAGTTAAGCAAAATCCCAAAAACAAGCCGCCATAACAAACCGAAGCTATAATCGGTGAAAGCCTTTTGGAGAGAAAACGGATTATAAGATACGCCGCAACTGCGATTATGCAAAGAGATATAAATGTTGGAAAATGCTCAAAAGAAACGGGAGTATAAGTTCCACCGTCCGTATATTTCCCGCCGGTAAAATACAACTGTTCGTTCCACTCGTGAAATTCGGTTATTAACACCAGCAATACCGTATATGATATTCCGAGAAAAAATGTCAAGATGTCAATAATATTTACCGTTTTTATTTTGAATTTCTTTTCTTTAAACAGTAAAGCAATATTCAACACTGTTAATATAATCGGAATCCCGAGAAAAACAAATAATAATAAAATCACAAACGGATACATCATTTAATGTTGTCCTTTTCGGCGTATTCATTTAATTTGCAACCGACGAACTTAACCCTTGATTTTACAACCTCAACCTTGTCTGTCTTCAAATTCTTAAATTTGTTTTTAAATGCGGCGAAAACACCCGTTTCGATTTGGTTATTCGTAAGCGTGATATTTCTGCATTTGGTCAGTGCCGCCGAAGTAATGATGCAGTTTTCAAAGGTGACATTTTCGGCTTTTTCAAGAATTTTGCTGTTTGTTAAATGCTCAATCGCTTTTTCAAGAATTGCAATCCTCGCTTCAAGTGATTTTATGTATTCTTCGTTTGTCATAAAAAACGTCCCTTTCTTTAAAATCATTGTACCATACCGTAAGGACTTACACAACATAAAAATTTTATCCGATTTATAATATATTTTATCTAATCTTAAATTCTTTTGTTTTTTGTATGACAAAAATGCAGAACCGCCAATGAAGCAGTTCTGCATTTTAACAGTCGTTAAGATTATCGCAAGTTTGTTTGGAAATTATTTATCATATTCAATCCTAAAACAATCCAAATAGTTTTTAAATGTATATTGAGCAGAGAAAGGTATCAATAAGGTATCATTTTCCAGGCTCCACTCTTTAAGATCGCGATAGTAGAACATTTTAATTTTATCTTCGATTATAAACAGTAAGATTCCGTCCAAGAGAGCGTTGAATTTTTCAACATTTTGAGGCACGAACTGTCGGTTCGTGCCTCAAAGTAGAGATAAAATGTTTATTACTTGATTTCGCATCCGCCGACAGGACGTACAGACAGCGTAACACAACTGCCTTTGCCGAAAACATTTTCTATCATAGTGCGATATCCGTCGAGCAT
>CAZGRC010000116.1:0-1991 GCA_964528125.1 uncultured Ruminococcus sp. | reverse complement strand
ATATAGCACTGAATTGTGCCGGCAAAACCGCCGCCGTGAACGCGGCAAGCGCCCTTGTCACCAAGATACTGCTTTGTAAGTGCAATGGCAAGTGCCAGCCCCTGTTCGGACGTGTTGGAGCAGGAATAGAGGTTTTGCAAATATTTATATGATGATTCACCCGAAGCGTTTACAAGCGAAAAGAATTTTGCAAAATCACCCGATTTGAGTGCGGCACGTTGCTCACCTACGCGGGCGTTTTCATTGAAGAAATGGAACGCTCTGAGTACCGCACGGTCACCGTAGCGGGCACGCAGTTGAGCCATTTCTCCGTAGAACCTGTCTTCATCGGCATCACGCAGGAAATTCATACCCAACGCTTCGCTTATGTTACGACATTCAACCGTAATGTCGGCATAATCCTGTGTGAGATCGGCATGGTTTCCACCCGTGTCAACAACACAGAGAGTGTGTGCCGATTTTTTAAGGTCAAGTTCGATTTTTTCGATAATCGGGTTTGCGGGATCGTTAAAATCGGCATATGTAAAGCCGCCCACGGAACTTGCCATTTGATCCAAAAGTCCGCAGGGCTTGCCGAAATATTCGCGTTCGGCAAACTGAGAATATTTTGCAATCGAAACAGCATCAACCGCACCGTCATTGAAAAGACCGTTTATAATGTTTGAAACAAGCACTTCAAATGCGGCGGAGGATGAAAGTCCCGAACCCTTTAAAACATTAGAGGTGGTATAGGCATCGAAACCGCCTATTTTATAACCGTTGTTTTTAAACGCCGCAAGCACGCCGCGTATAAGGGCAGATGCACGTCCGTTTTCTTCGCTCTTTATCGAAAGATCGGTTATATCGATTACATCCATATCAAAACCTTCCGATTTTATGCGCACGGTGTCGGTGCCGTTGGCATTAACGGCGGCAATAACATCAAGATTGACACTGCCCGCCAGCACACAGCCGTGCTGGTGGTCGGTGTGGTTTCCCCCGATTTCGGTACGTCCGGGGGCACTGAACAGGCGTATTGTGTCACGGTCGCCGTAAAGAGCGGCAAATTCGTCAAGAACACCGTTGAAACGTTTTTTAGGGGATTCCGCATTGCCGTAAAGCGTGACAAAAGCATTGTCAAGACCGCCTTCGGCAATGAATTTTTTAGTTTGAGAAATGTTCATAATGATCTCCGTTCTGCCGCAGAAAGGTCGGAAACGCAGATTGTGAATCTCCGATAGCGGCGGGCGGAGATTACGGCGGATTCCGATTAAAGTAAATTAAATTACAGCTTTGAAATTATATCAAGTGTATCGCGTGCAATGGCAAGTTCTTCGTTTGTCGGTACAATATATATATCAACCAAACTGTCGTCTGTGGAAATCTTAATTTCTTCGCCGCTGTGCTCGTTCTTGGCGGGGTCAATCTTGACACCGAGATAGGTGAGACTTGCACATATATCGGCGCGCATTCCCTTGTCGTTTTCACCGATACCGCCGGTGAAAGCAATAACATCGACACCGTTCATTGCGGCAACATAAGAACCGATGAATTTAATGATTTCATATCTTTGCATATCCATCGCAAGCTGTGCACGCGCATTACCTGCCTTTGCGGCGGCGGTTATGTCGCGGTTGTCGTTGGAAATGCCCGAAACACCGAGCATACCCGATTTTTTATTGCAGATGGTATTTACTTCTGCGGGCGAAAGGTTTTCTTTTTCGGCAATAAAGGTCAGTGCGGAGGGGTCAAGTGTGCCGGTGCGGGTACCCATCATAAAGCCGTCAAGCGGGGTGAATCCCATAGAGGTATCAATGCAGACGCCGTCCTTGATGGCGGTAATCGAACAGCCGTTGCCGAGATGGCAGGTGATAATCTTAATATCGGATTTCGGTTTGCCGACAAGCTCTGCGACGCGGTCACTTACAAAACGGTGCGATGTGCCGTGTGCGCCGTATTTGCGTACATTATACTTTTCAAAATATTCATACGGCAACGGATACATATATGCC
>CAZGRC010000115.1:0-4294 GCA_964528125.1 uncultured Ruminococcus sp. | reverse complement strand
ATTACCGGAAGCCAAAAGCATTCCGTACAGAAGATCGTTATACGTCACCCGATCTCCGACAAGGAGACCCATCGACGATCCCTCAACGGTAACCATCTCTTTTGTTGTGACAATTTCCTTTTCTGGCGTGTTACATTCCGCAAGAAGCAATGCCGTCATTATCTTTGTGGTACTTGCCATAGGCAAGCGAGCATCGGAATTTTGGGAATATATAATCTCACCCGTGTGACCGTTAATCACAACCGACGCTTTGGCTGAAGTGGTGAGTGCCGACACGTCAAACGCAGAAAGTGTGCACACCAGTGTTAAGACCGTTGCAAAAACAGAAAATTTTTTCATCACGCACCGCCAAAGTTTTTTTACTTTAATATACGGCGGCGAATAAACTGTTATTCCTCGGTTTTGCTTTGTTCGGATTTATTTTCCTTTTTAAAGACACTCTTAACCTTATCGATAAGTTCGGGAGCCATATTTATTGCCTTGTCAACCGAAGTCATATCGTTATATACGGGAAGTATGCGCACATTATCACCGGTGACGGCAATAAATGCAAGAGGGGTGACCGTAACGCCGGCTCCGCCCCCGCCCGCAAACATAGGGTTGACTGATTTGGTGTTAAAATCACTGCCGCCCGTTGCCAAACCAAACGAAACTTTTGAAACAGGCACAAGAATAACATTACCCGCATTCACAGGTGTGCCGATAACGGTATCGGCATCGGCAAGGGCGCGCATTTTTTCCATTGTGACATCAAGCATTTCTTTGATTTTGTTTTCACTCATAGCAAACATCCTTTTTAATTTGTCAGTATTATACTGTGTAGCAATTTTTGGATTATTCCGCAATGTTTTCGGCGCTTGCGGGCACGTTTTCATCATCCGATGCGGATGATTCAAGTCCCGTATCACCTATGCTGAGTTGTTCACCCACATCGTTTATTTCGGGCTTCTCTTTAGGCAATGGCGGCAACTCGCCCAAATCCGAAATCGAAAAACATCTTAAAAAATTCTTGGTTGTGCCGTAAAGCAGCGGTCGTCCCGGAAGTTCCAAACGTCCGCGTTCTTCAACAAGACCTTTTTCTACAAGTGTTGTAACAACACCCGAACAGTCAACACCGCGAACCTGCTCTATAAAAGATTTCGTCACCGGCTGATTATATGCAATAACCGCCAAAACTTCCAGTGCGGCAGGCGAAAGCGGTGTTCTGCGTTTGATATCAAAGGCACGTTTGACATAATCCGCATAGCACTCACGCGTGGTCAACTGATATGTGTTTTCAAGTCTTACAAGTTTAAATCCGTCTTTATTCTTATCAATGCGTTCCGAAAGTACCGCAACCAGTTTTTCGATTTTTTCGGGCGGCATTTCAAAGACCTGCGAAAGCCGTTCAATACTTATTGACTCGCCTGAAGCAAAAAGCACCGCTTCTATAGCGGAGAGTGTTTCTTCCCTGTTCATTGTCTTTTATGCCCCCTCAAAAGTTTTATTTGTGAATCGTCACCGTCATCGACAATCTCGATACGGTTTGTTTTGCAAAGTTCAAGCACTGCCAAAAATGTAGCAACCAATTCCGAGCGGTCGCTTGCCGAAGAATAAAGCGTGCTCAAACGGCTTGTCCCGCTTTTTACGAGATTGCGCAACACAAAAACAATTTTTGTGGATACCGCAACTATTTTTTTCGCAACTATTTTTGTAAAAGGTGTAACAGGAGGCGGCAGTTTACGTTGACCGCGTCCCACCGCGGCAAGATATGAAAGATATATCGTGTCGGTTGTGTGTACCAGTTCATATGTTTTGTCAAGTTCGGGTTCCTCCGGCTTTCTTACAAATGTATCAAACCCGGAAGTCATTTCCGAAAGTTTCTTTGCCATCTGCTGACACACCTGATATTCAAGCAATTCACCCGTAAGTTCTTCTTTAAGCCGAACTATTTCATCATGTTTAGGCAGCAAACTGACCGTTTTCATATAAACAAGGCGAGCAGCCATTTCAAGAAACTCACTTGCGATTTCCAAATCCTGTTCGCGCATGGCTTCGATTTGAGCCATATATTGCTCAAAAAGCACGGTAAGCTGAATATCGTAGATGTTAAGTTTATTACGCGCAATAAGTTGCAAAAGCAGATCAAGCGGCCCCTCAAAACTTTCAAGTTTATAAGATAATGCCTTTTCCATATCAACCACCGAACAACATAAAGGGCAGTTCAGCCAAGAAAGTGAGACCGCTCATAAGTTTCCCGGACAAAAATGAGATTGGCACATCAAGCACACCGAGCCAAATAAGGGCAAGCACCGCGAAAAACAGATAGCGTTCATATCGCATAAGCGTGTAATACTGCTTATTCGGCAAAAACGCCGACAGCAAACGTGAACCGTCGAGCGGTGGTATAGGTATAAAATTGAAAACCGCAAGGGAAATATTTATCTGCGCAAGATAATACAGAAAATAGTAAACATATATGCAAAACACCGAATACAAAAGCAGATTTTTCACCACTGCCGCCAGAAAAAGCGCCACGAATGCCACTATCACATTTGAGACAGGTCCCGCAAGAGCCGTTATTGCCATACCGACCTTGGGATTTTTAAAATATCGCGCATTTATCTGCACGGGTTTTGCCCAGCCCCAACCGAAAAGCAATATACACGCTGCACCGAGCCAGTCAATATGCGCAAACGGATTAAGCGACAGCCGCCCCTGAAAGCGCGGCGTAGGGTCACCGAGCTTAACTGCGGTAAATGCGTGCGCCCATTCATGTATAGGCAGTGTAAGCATTATTACCGCAAGGGATGACAGTATCATCGCAATCGCCTGCGGCAGGTTAAGGCCGCCCTTTAGAATCGCACTAAGCAACAAAAACACTCCCGATCAAAAGTTTTAATGAATTATTATACCATATTTTTGACATTTATACAAGTAAAAAAAACATCATAAAAACCGCATTGTTTCTGCAGTGTTTACACCTGCCGATTTACTGCGAATTCAGCCGTTTTCTTTATATCCGTTTTCCGTAAATTTCTTCTTTTTCGCGTTTGAACTCGGCAAATCGGTCTTTGTCAAGCGCAGTACGGATATCGGTCATAAGTTGGTTATAAAACCAAAGATTATGCACAACACAAAGTCGGCTTCCGAGCATTTCACCGCTTTTAATGAGATGACGTATGTAAGCACGGCTGTACTTGCGGCAGGCGGGACAACCGCATTCGTCATCAATCGGTGAAAGGTCGGTTTCATACTTTTGATTATTGATATTTATAATCCCTTTCGACGTGAAAAGATGTCCGTGTCGGGCATTGCGGCTGGGCATAACACAATCAAAAAGGTCAACCCCGCGTTCCACCGCATTTATAATATTAAGCGGTGTGCCCACACCCATAAGATATCTGATTTTCTCTTTCGGCATAACCGGGGTTACGTTTTCTATAATATCATACATAACTTCAGTCGGCTCACCTACAGCAAGTCCGCCTATGGCATAGCCGTCCATATCAAGCTCGGCAATCTGCTTCATATGTTCAACGCGCAGATCCGTATATGTACAGCCCTGATTTATACCGAAAAGCATCTGTTGTGGGTTCACGGCGTTGGGCAGAGAATTAAGTTGAGCCATTTTTGCCTTACACCTTGCAAGCCAACGTGTAGTTCTCTCGCACGACGCTTTGGCATAAGAATACTGTGCGGGGTTTTCAACGCACTCATCAAATGCCATTGCAATTGTAGAACCGAGATTCGACTGTATTGTCATACTTTCTTCCGGACCCATAAAAATACGGTGACCGTCCACATGACAGTTAAAGGTGACACCTTCCTCTTCTATCTTGCGGAGTTTAGCAAGCGAAAACACCTGAAATCCGCCCGAATCGGTAAGAATGGGGCCGTCCCAAGCAGTGAATTTATGCAGTCCGCCGCAGTTTCTTATAACGGTGTCGGTCGGGCGTACGTGCAGATGATAGGTATTGCAAAGCATAACCTGACAGTTTAGGTTTTTAAGGTCTTCCGACGAAAGCCCTCCCTTTATCGCCGCCGCAGTCGCAACGTTCATAAATGCGGGGGTTTGAACCGTTCCGCGGTTGGTTATAAATTCGCCGCGTCGGGCGCTTCCCTCTTGTTTCAAAATTTTAAACATTTTTACCTAATATCCTTTCTCAAAGAAAAACATAATACCGAAGCATAACGCAAGAAATTACCGATTGGAATGTAAAAAACAAACCAATCGGTAATCGAAATTTAACGGTTTGCGGGACAAAATTCAACCTTTAATTGCATTCCCATTCCCTCTGCAAGTCGCTTTAAT
>CAZGRC010000114.1:0-4301 GCA_964528125.1 uncultured Ruminococcus sp. | reverse complement strand
GTCTAAGTGCGGAGGTTTTGTCGAATTTGGGGCTTTCGGCGGTAACGCTTTCTGCCGAAACCGATATGCGAGAAGCCGTTAAAATGGCATCACCGCTTAAAAAAGGTCTGTTTGCCTACGGCAGATTGCCACTGATGTTGCTTGAAAACTGTCCCATTAAAAACGGGCACGGTTGCCGTGAATGTGACGGAAAAGGATTTATCACCGACCGAAAAGGCGTTAAATTCCCCGTGCGCTGTACGGGCGGTGTCTGTGAACTGCTTAACAGTGTGCCGATATGGCTTGCCGACCGTGCGCGCGAACTTTCGGGATTGGATTATATTTATCTTCGCTTCGACGACGAATCTCCCGAGGAAGCACGCCGCGTTATAGATGCTTATTTAAAAGGCGCTGAACCGACCGGTGAATTCACCAGAGGACTTTATTACAGGGAAGTGTTGTAAAAATCACTTGCAAAACGCAGAAAATGTGTTACAATATAAAGAGAAAATTTTGAAAAGGAATGTTTTTAAATGGAAAGATCGGTATTAGTTGAAATTTCGGCACGTCACGTGCATGTATCAAAAGAGGCACTTGCCACTCTGTTCGGAGAGGGCCACGAACTCACCAACAAAAAGAATCTTTCACAGCCGGGTCAGTTTGCCTGCGAAGAAAAGGTTACAATCGTAGGACCGAAAGGCAGTCTCAAAGCATCTATTCTCGGTCCCGTTCGCCCCGATACGCAGGTTGAACTTTCTCTTACGGATGCGCGTTCAATCGGAGTTACCGCCGCTATTCGCGAGTCGGGTGACATTGACGGCACGGCAGGTTGCAAACTTGTAGGTCCTTGCGGTGAAATCGAAATCGAAAAAGGCGTTATTGCCGCAAAGCGTCATATACATATGACCACGGCAGATGCCGAAAAATACGGTCTTTCCGACAAGCAGACGGTAAGCGTTAAGATTCCCACAGAGGGTCGTTCACTTGTTTTCGGTGATGTTGTTGTACGCGTAAGCGACAAGTTTGCGCTTGCTATGCACATCGATACCGATGAAGCCAATGCCGCCGCTGTTCCGGGTAGCTGCACGGGTGAAATAATTGCATAACAGGGGACTTTATCTGCATATCCCGTTTTGCGACGGCAAATGTGCTTATTGCGATTTTTATTCTCGCAAGCCCTCTGTATGGGATATCGATAAATATCTGGTTGCCCTCAAGGCAGAAACAGAAAAATGGGGCGGTCTTTGTGACCGCCCTTTTGATACATTGTATATTGGCGGCGGAACGCCGTCACTTTTGGGAGAAAGGATTATCGGGTTAGCGGAAGCGGTACGCCGAAACTTTGATATTGCACCCGATGCGGAAATAACTGCGGAAATGAATCCGACAAGTGCGGGAAAAGAATTTCTTCGGGCGGCAAAAGCGGCGGGCGTGAACCGATTGTCTGTCGGGTTGCAAAGCGTGATAGCCGAAGAACTCACCCTGCTTGGACGGCGACATACCGCAGACGATGCCGACGAAACCATTGCGACGGCAAGGGATATCGGGTTTGACAATATATCGCTTGATTTGATGATCGGTCTGCCGCAAAGCACCCCGAAAAACCTTGAGCAAAGTCTCGATTTTGTTCTGAACCTTTCACCCGAACACGTTTCGGCATATATTTTGAAAATTGAGGACGGAACGCCGCTTTCGCGCCGTACTGGACTTGAAATGCCCGATGACGATGCCGTTTCCGAACAGTATCTTTTTATGTGTGAACGTCTTGAAACGGCGGGATATAAGCACTATGAAATATCGAATTTTGCAAAAGACGGTTACGAAAGTCGCCATAATTTAAAATACTGGAGGGCGGAAGAATACCTCGGTATCGGTCCGTCGGCACATTCTTTTTTCGGTGGTAAGCGCTTTTATTATCCGCGCGACCTAAACGCTTTTTTAAATGCACCTCACACCGTTGATGACGGGCTCGGCGGTGATGCGGAAGAACGCATAATGCTGGCACTCCGTTTGTCGGACGGCTTTGATTTCAAGGATTATCCCGAGGTTTTGCCGTTTTTGCGCAAACTCTGTTCGGCAGAGCTCGGCACACTTTCACACACACGATTTTCACTTAACAACCGCGGTATGGCTGTTTCAAACACTATCATTACCGAAATACTGGAGAGATTGCTATGAAAACCTATAAAATACACCTTATCCGCCACGGCACCACCGATGCCAATACCCTTGGAAGATACATCGGAAACCGCACCGATATGCCGCTTTCCCCCGAGGGACTTGATGAACTGCGTATGCTTAAAGAAAGTGTTGAATATCCCGAAGTCGAGCGTGTATATTCATCTCCGATGATGCGTTGCCGTCAAACTGCGGCGGTTCTTTATCCCAATAACGAAACCGTATCGGTTGAAGAACTTACCGAATACGATTTCGGAGCATTTGAGGGTATGACCGCTGATGAGCTTGAAGGAACTGTCGAATATTCCGATTGGGCGGCGGGCAAACTTGAAGCCCCTCCCGGAGGAGAAACAACCCTTAATTTTATCAAACGAATAGCGCTCGGTATAAATATGATTGTACAGGATATGATGAATCGAGGTATCACCGAATCTGCGGTTATAATGCACGGCGGTGCTATTATGATGCTTCTCGGAAACACGGCTGTGCCGCGTAAGCGCTCGGTTGAATGGACAAGCGAAAACGGTCGCGGATATTCTGTTTTGATAACACCGTCGCTTTATCACAGCAGCGGTATTATCGAAGTTTATGATGTTATCTGAGGGGTGGTTGCGATGGTCAATATCGGAAATGATTGGGACGAAATTTTAAAGGAAGAATGGGCAAAACCGTATTATGTCAATCTTCGGAGCTTTTTGAAGACGGAATATTCTTCGCACACGGTTTATCCCGATATGCATGATATTTTCAACGCCTTAAAATACACATCTTTTGCGGATACTCGCGTGGTTATTCTCGGTCAAGACCCATACCACGGTGTCGGGCAGGCACATGGGCTTTGCTTTTCGGTTAAAAAGGGGATTGAACCGCCGCCGAGCCTTAAAAATATATACGAAGAAATGCACAGTGATTTGGGAATGGATATTCCCACACACGGTGAATTGACCGCATGGGCAAAACAGGGTGTTTTAATGCTTAACACCGTGCTCACCGTTCGTGCAGGGATGGCAAACAGCCATAAAGGTATGGGCTGGGAAATCTTTACCGATCGCGTTATCTCCGAACTTGATAAAAAAGAAACCCCTGTTGTGTTTTTGCTGTGGGGAAGTCCCGCACGCAAAAAAGCCGAAATAATAACAAATCCCATACATAAAAAAATGATAACCGTCCATCCGAGTCCGCTCTCCGCTTATCGCGGTTTCTTCGGCTGTAAACACTTTTCAAAAACCAATGAAATACTGTTACAGTCTGGACAAAAGCCGATAGATTGGGAAATAAAATAAAAGAGTCGGCAAATGGCGAATGTTTGTATTTTAACAGGTGATATAATCTGTTAAAAAATTAACAATTTTTGAATTTTGGTTAAAACAAGGCAAAATAATATTGACTTTTGTTTTAGAGGAAAGTATAATTTATAAGGCAGAAATTTGAACCATAATGTAAGGAGAATTAAAGATGACTGCAAATGTAACCGTAAACAAATGGCTTGAGGAAATGAAAGAACTCCTCACTCCCGACAATGTTGTTTGGATTGACGGCAGTGAAGAACAAATTGAGGATCTTCGCCGTCAGGCGGTGGAATCCGGTGAACTGATTAAACTTAATCAGGAAAAACTTCCCGGATGCTATCTGCACAGAACCAATCCCAATGACGTTGCCCGTGTTGAAGACCGCACCTTCATCTGTTCCAGAGAAAAAGAAAATGCAGGCCCCACAAACAACTGGTGTGACCCGCAGGAGATGTATAAGAAACTTTACAACATCGCCCGCGGTTCCTATAAGGGTCGTACAATGTACATTATCCCGTATTCCATGGGTCCGATAGGTTCCCCCATTGCAAAAGTCGGTATTGAGGTAACCGATTCTATCTATGTTGTTCTTAACATGGTAATTATGACCCGCGTAAGTTCTAAGGTGTTGGAGGTCCTTGGTGACAGCAATGACTGGGTTCGCGGCCTGCATTCACGTTGCGATATCGATCCCGAAAACCGTTATATATGCCATTTCCCCGAAGACAATACCATCATTTCGGTAAATTCCGGATACGGCGGTAACGTGCTTCTCGGCAAAAAGTGCTTTGCACTTCGTATTGCGTCTTATCAAGGCTGGAAAGAGGGCTGGATGGCTGAGCATATGCTTATCCT
>CAZGRC010000113.1:0-4362 GCA_964528125.1 uncultured Ruminococcus sp. | reverse complement strand
CGAATCACTCGTAACCGTTGACAAATCCAACGCTTCCTCCGCTGTTGAGGTTAAATCCGCAACTGTTGAACCGACCGTTGATACATCTCTTGCACTTGGTCGTACAATTCTTGCTCGTGACAAAATGGGTATTCGTTTTATGACAATTAAGAGCCAACTTACTTCTTATGACAGTTATTATTTAGAGGTTGTAACACAGCATTTTACTACTGTTGATGGCATTCAGTATAGTTTGTCAACATCAACTGATAAATTTGAAATTTCCGATGCCGATGCCGAAGATACCAATTACCTCTATTTCGATTATACCGGTATTTCCGCATTTGAAATGACACTTCCCATCAAGGCTACCATTTACTGCGTAAAAGATGATGTTGTTACCGTTAAATCACAGACTTGGGAATTCACCCTCGCAAACAGAATTTTAACTAGTGCTATGACAAACTCCGAATCCGATGCGGCTTTTGTTGATATGGTTAACTACGGTGCCGCCGTACAGACCTATTTTGCGAATCAATATCCTGATTCCGACTTAGGCAAGCACGGTGTACTTCCCAACGAAGGTTTCGACGAATATCAGCAGTATGCAACTTCTGACGAGATTGCAACTGCCGCAATGGCAAAATCCATAAATACCGGAGTTGCTACCGACGGTTACGATGCCGCAGTCGGTAAGGGCTTACAGGTTCAGGCAACCAACCAGATTTATTTCCTTGTTGCGCCCTCTACCTATGATGTGAACAATATGCGCCTTGTTGTTGAATATAAAAATTCTTACGGCGCAGATAAAACTGCTACGGTTGCAGTTACAGACCTTGTTAAATCCGGTTCGTACTATTATTACTATGCAGAAGGTGACAAGAATGTTGCCCTTTACGATACCGCAGTTCCTGTTGTTGCTAAACTTTATCTTGGCGACGATATTATTTATACGAGAACTTACAGTGTCGAAAGTTTCGTTGCCGAATCTATGCAGAACGGTGATAGCAAGGCTGTCGGTGATAACTTAATGAAGTTTACTTATTCGCTTCGTGCCAAGCTTGATCTTTCGTAATTGATTAGATATTTATTTTTTAGTTTACATAGAAAGCGAGGCAATATAGTTGAAAGCTATCGTTGAGATTGTTACTTTAGACGTTAAGGATATCGTTACTACATCTGATACTCCCGTTGACTGCAATGGCGATATGGGTGGTTGTGCATTCCTTTAATTAGGTACAATAAGCGGGGAGGGCAATCCTCCCTGCTTTTCTTTACAATTTTGGAGGTTTATGCAATGCAAGTTATACAACACCCTGCCGCTTTGATTAATGTTGTTATCGGAGAACAAAAAATTGACAAAAACGTTAAATACCGTCTTTTGTATTACTGTATCACCGTGATCGAAAATGACATTGCGTTGATTTATAATAATATAACTAAAGAACTTTTGAAACTTACAAAAGAAGAATTTGAATTGATAAGTAAAAACTCCTTTTTCTTGAATAATGAGTTTTTACAAACACTTACGAAAAAATGGTTTTTAGTGCCGGAAGAATATAACGATTTTCTGCTTAGTCAGCAAGTTACATCGTTGGCTAAACAATTCGCAAGCAATTCAAATATTGTTTTTTATAATATAGTTACGACTACTGCGTGTAATGCGCGTTGTTTTTATTGCTTTGAAGCTGATGCCGAAGTATCTATGATGTCAGCGGATACAGCCAAAGCGGTTGCGGAATATATTGCTAAACATTGCGGCGGAAAGAATGTAAAAATAAATTGGTTTGGCGGAGAACCCTTTTGTAATATATCAGCTATTGATAGCGTGACAACGCGTCTTAAAGAATTAAATGTTGAATTTTCTTCTACCGCGACAACAAACGGATATTTATTAGACGAGAAAACCGTTTGCAAAGCGGCTAATCTTTGGAATTTGCGTGCGGTGCAAATCACACTTGACGGTATGCACGAAACATATAAAAAGGTTAAAAATTATAAGAATAATGACACCGATCCGCTCGAACGTGTAGTTAATAATATCGGAGGATTGATAAATTCCGGAATTGCCGTAACCGTGCGTTTAAATATGGATAGCCACAATTCAAAAGAATTGTTTGAATTGGTTGATTATCTTGCCGACAAATTCAAAAGCAGTAATAAATTTGCTATTTATGCTCATTTGTTGTTTGAAAATACAGGCTTTATAAAAAAATCGCGTTCTGATGAGCAAAGAAAGAGCATTGCGGACAAGTTTTTTAAATTGCGTGACTATATAGTCGGTTTGGGACTTTGGAGTCACGGGATGAAACTTGAAAAAGAGATTAAAACTTGCTTTTGCATTGCCGACAGTTCAAACGCTGTTTTGATTTCGCCAAAAGGTAAAATCGGCAAATGTGAACGAACTGTGGACAGCGATTTTGTTAGTGATATATATTCGGATATTCCCGTAAAACCATGGTCCGATTATTGCAAGCCTATAAACCGTTGTTATACCTGCGCTTTTTATCCGTCTTGTATGAGATTGCGCGACTGTCCGAATTGTCAGAACGAGTGCTATGAACACGAACAAAAACAGCGATTGTCAGATTTGAAACTTCAAGTATTAAACAAATATAAAAATTCCAATAAATAGCAAGTTATTCGTTATTATTGGTATGAAATACGTTTATATCGTCTACAATAATTATATGATTTTCTGCCCCGTTTTCACGGGGCAGTTTTTAGGTTTTGTACCAACGGTTAAGTTGAAAAAATAATATTAACGGAAGCGATTGCCTTTAGGCAATCGCTTCCGTTAATATGCAATTTCGACCGAATGATTTGAAATTTTGCAATTAAAAATTTATAATTGATATTACAAGCGAAATATAATATAATAAAAGCGTAAAAACAATTAACCGCGGCGGTTTGTATGCGCCGCAAGGGAGGAAAATATGAGAATAATTACCATAAGCCGTGAATTCGGCAGCGGCGGCAGAGAACTCGGAAAAAGGCTTGCCGACCTGATGGGTTTTGCGTATTACGACAGGGAAATCATTCTGGCGGTTGCCGAAAAGCAAGGGTTGGATTCAAGTTATGTTGAGAGGGCACTTGAAATCGGCGTGGCGCAACTTGTGCCGCTGACATTCAGACATTCTTTTTACAGTATGCCGATGTTGCAAACCGTTCCCACAGAACTGCTTGCGGCACAAAAAGAAGTATTACATAAAATTGCCGAGACGGGCGAGGACTGTATAATTGTCGGAAGAAGCGCCGATGTTATTTTGCAGGAAAAAAATCCGTTTAATATGTTTGTTTATGCCGATACACAGGCAAAGATTGCGCGCTGTTTGGAGCGTGCCGAGGACGGAGAACACATAACCCCGCGCGAAATGAAACAGAAAATACGCAAAATCGATTCGGGCAGAGCGCTCACAAAAGAGATGCTTTCGGGAAGCAAATGGGGCGCCAAAGAAAATTATCATCTCACGGTCAATACAACCGGTTGGGACATAAAGGACATTGTGCCGCCCGTGGCGGAGTTTATTACCGCATGGTTTGAATGTCACGGCAAAAAAGATCGGGCACTGCAATCGGAAAGCCGGAAACCGCAATTTTAAGACCCGACCGCAAAGATGTTTTTATATTCTTCGCTTTCGCGCATTGAAATATAGTCACCGTCGGCAACTATTATGTGGTCGAAAAGATATACATCAATATGTGCGAGCGCGGTTGCAACCCGCTCTGTAATGGCAACGTCGGCGCGGCTGGGCAATGCAATGCCCGACGGATGATTATGTGCGAGAACGACATTTGTGCAACCGGTATCGATAGCGGTTTTCATAATATCGCGGGTGGATATCCCCACCGAGGACGGGTCGCCTTCCGAAATAAAGTCGAACGCAAGCATTTTGCCGCTTCCGTTAAGGCAGAGCAAGCCGACCTGTTCTTTTGTGGAACCGAGATATTCGTGAAGAAGAAAATCGCCTATTTGTTCGTTCGATTCAAAGCGCATTGTCAACAACTGTTTTTCATATTGATAAACGCGGGAAATCGGCAATATCATTTTAAGAAGCCCGACATTGCTTTCGGTGATGCCGTCGAATGTGACAAGTTCGCAAACAGGCGCATCCAAAACACCGGAGAGCGAGCCGTATTTTTCAATCAATTTATGGGCAATCGGATTGGTGTCTTTGCGACCGATACAATAAAAAAGCAACAGTTCAAGAATTTTGTGCGGCGGTGTGTTATGGTCGAAACCGTTTTGAAGAAATTCTCTTTTGACACGCATACGGTGTTCTTTATGGATATTCTCGGACATACCGTTCACCTATTTTAATTATATTATATAACCGTATGCGTCTCAAAAGAGAATTTCTTCAAAACGGTTTCGACCATAAC
>CAZGRC010000112.1:0-4405 GCA_964528125.1 uncultured Ruminococcus sp. | reverse complement strand
CTTTGACGGTGAGCAGGTGCTCGACGGACTTAATCTTGATATAAAAGCGGGTGAGTTTATAACGTTACTCGGTCCCTCGGGTTGCGGAAAAACAACCACTTTGAGAATAATCGCGGGTTTTCTCGATCCGGACAGCGGCGAAGTTTTATTTGAAGGCAGTGATATGACGGGTATACCCGCATACCGCAGGCAGGTCAATACGATATTTCAGCGTTATGCGCTTTTCCCACACCTCAATGTATACGAAAATGTCGCATTCGGATTGCGCGTTAAAAAATTGCCCGAAAACGATATTCGCGAAAAGGTTGCCGAAATGCTCAAATTGGTAAATCTTTCCGGTTTTGAAAAACGCCGTATCGAAACCCTCTCCGGCGGTCAGCAACAGCGTGTTGCCATTGCGCGCGCCATTGCAAACCGACCGAAGGTTCTGCTTCTTGACGAACCGCTTGCGGCGCTTGACCTTAAACTTCGCAAGGATATGCAAAAGGAACTGCGCCTTATTCAGCGCCAGTTGGGCATCACCTTCGTTTTTGTTACCCACGATCAGGAAGAAGCCCTCACTATGTCCGACCGCGTTGTGGTTATGGACAGCGGCCGTATCCAACAGATAGGTACCCCGAAAGATATCTACAACGAGCCGCAAAATGCTTTCGTTGCCGATTTTATCGGAGAATCCAATATTCTTGACGGCGTTATGCCCGAAGACTTTGTTGCGGAATTTTCGGGTCACCGTTTCACCTGTCTTGACAAAGGCTTTGAAAAGGGCGAGGCGGTCGATGTTGTTGTGCGTCCCGAAGATGTCGATATCGTAGAACCCGAAAAAGGTATGCTTACGGGCACGGTAACTTCGGTAGACTTTCTCGGTGTTCACTTTGAAATAATAGTTGACATCGGCGGTTTTAAATGGATGATACAAACCACCGACGAACACAAGGTTGACGACAAAGTCGGTCTTTTTATCGAGCCCGATGCCATACATATAATGAAAAAATCCGAATATTCCGGACTTTACGGTGACTACAGCTCTTACAGTGAAGAAATGGATACGATGTCCGATGCCACCATTGAACTCGTAGGCAACCCGATAGAGGAGGACTGAACCGATGAACAAAAAATCTTTCGGCAGCCGCCTTATTGCCTGTCCCTACATCGTGTGGTCGGCAATTTTTATTGTGGTTCCGCTTGTTATAATGGTATATTTCGCACTGACAGATCAAGACGGTGCTTTCACACTTCAAAACATTGCCGCTATCGGCAAATATAAAAAAGCCTTTGCGCTGTCTGTCCTTTATGCCGCGATAGCAACGGTGATAACCCTCTTACTCGCCTATCCCATGGCATATTTTATGACCAAAATGCGTGTAAGTTCACAGCGGATGATAATGATAATCGTAATGCTTCCCATGTGGATGAACTTTCTTATACGCACATATTCTTGGATAACCATTCTTTCAAACACGGGTCTCATAAACACATTTCTCGGAAAATTAGGGCTCGGTCCGGTTAAACTTATAAACACACCCGCCGCCGTAATTCTCGGTATGGTTTACGATTTCATTCCCTATATGATACTGCCGATATATTCGGTGATGTCAAAGATAGACAACTCGCTCTTGGAAGCGGCGGCAGATCTCGGTTCAAACGGATTTTCACGTCTTCGCCGTGTTATTTTGCCGTTGTCGGTGCCGGGCATCATTTCGGGAATAACAATGGTTTTTGTACCGTCGGTAAGCACATTTTACATCTCGCAAAAACTCGGCGGAAACAAGACGCTTCTTATAGGTGATGCCATTGAATACCTGTTCAACAACGGTCCCGATTACTACAATGTCGCATCCGCCCTGTCACTGGTTCTTATGGTAATGATACTCATATGCCTTGCCGTTATGAACCGCTTTTCCGACAGTGATGAGGGAGGTGTGGTCATATGAAAGCACTTTCCCGTCTTTATGTTGCGCTCATACTTTTGTTTCTCTATGCACCTGTTGCCGTAATGGTCGTATTCTCTTTCAATTCCGGCGGCAGTGTTTGGGTGTTTGAGGGCTTTTCGTTTGATTGGTACAAGGGTCTTATTTATGACACAACAATGTTTACCGCATTGCAACACACCCTTATTATAGCGGTTTTATCTGCGGTTTTATCTACTGTCATCGGTACTGCCGCCGCAGTCGGCATTCTTGCACTTCGCAAAAAAATCACACGCCGCGTCGTAATGTCGGTCACAAATATTCCGATGATGAACGCGGATATTGTAACCGGTGTTTCGCTTATGCTTTTATTTGTTTTCTTTGGACGTCTTTTCGGGCTTAAGGAATCACTCGGTTTTCCGACCGTGCTTATAGCGCACATCACCTTTAATTTGCCTTATGTTATACTTTCGGTTATGCCTAAACTGCGCCAAACAGACTCCAGTTTTTCCGAAGCGGCACTTGACCTCGGTTGCACACCCGTTCAAGCGTTTTTCAAGGTGGTGCTTCCGTCAATATCAACCGGAATTGCCACCGGTATGATAATGGCTTTCACCCTTTCTCTTGACGATTTTGTTATAAGCTACTTCACCTGCGGTCACTACCAAACACTTCCCATAGTAATCTATAATATGACTAAAAAAACGGTCACTCCAGATGTCTATGCCCTTTCAACATTTATATTTATATCTGTTTTCGTTTTGCTAATCCTTTACAATATGTTGCAAACAAGCAGCGAAAAAAGGAGGGGCATTAAATGAAAAAGCATTTGATTTTTATGCTTGTCTCGGTATTACTCCTTACCATGTGCGGCTGTTCCGGCGGTTATAAAAAAGCCGATTTAAACCTTGCGGGAGAATATTCAAACGCACTTGCCGGCACGGTGCTCAATGTTTATAATTGGGGCGAATATATTTCGGACGGCAGTGACGACTCTGTAGATGTCAACCGTGAATTTGAAATGCTCACGGGAATCAAGGTAAACTACACCACATTTGAATCCAACGAAACCATGTATTCCCAGCTCAAAAGCGGCGGTGTCACATATGATATCATTATCCCCTCGGATTATATGATAGAGCGCCTGAAAAATGAAGGTATGCTCGCAAAAATCGATGTCTCGGCACTTTCAAACTATCACTATATAAGCGATGACTACAAAGGCCTGTTCTTCGACGAAAACGAGGAATACACCGTTCCGTATAATGTGGGAATGGTGGGAATCATTTACAACACATCCCTCATTGACGAACCGCAACACAGTTGGAAAACTCTTTGGGACAAAAAATATGCCGATATGGCACTTACTTTCAGCAATCCGCGTGATGCCTTTATGACGGCACAAATGATTTTGGGTCAGGATCTTAATTCCACCGACAAAACCGATTGGGACAAAGCAGCAAAGCTTTTAAAGGAACAAAAAGCCACCCTGCAATCCTATGTTATGGACGAAGTGTACGGGAAAATGGAAACCGGCGAAGCGGCTATAGCTCCGTATTATGCAGGCGATTTTCTCACTATGCTTGATGTAAACGAAGACCTTGCGTTCTTTTATCCTCAGGAGGGCACCAATATTTTCATAGATTCTGTCTGCATACCCGAATGCGTACAAAATCTCGAAGCGGCAATGATGTATATAAATTTCCTTTTGGAACCCGATATTGCTCTTGCCAATGCCGAATATATCGGCTATGCTTCTCCTCACACCGCCGTTATGGAAAATGAAGATTACTGCTACTACGGCAGTGAAATACTCTATCCTGACAAAGCGGATATGCCTAAAGTTCAGTACTATCATGATATCGATCCGGAAATCCGCACTTATTATGAAAATCTCTGGATAGATATTAAACTGTATTAAATAAAAACCTTCCTTTTGGGTAAAAATAATCCAAAAGGAAGGTTTTTGTATGAAAAGAAAGACAGCCGTTAAAATAATTGCTTTTTGTTCCGCCGTGACACTTGTTTTCGGCGGACTGTATATATGTGAGCGCGGTCGCGTAAACACACTCAGCCGACAAATTAAAAACGATTATGCCCTGGCTCTCTCGGAACTTGATTCCAGACTCAACAGCATTTCGCTGATTCTTCAAAAGAGTGTATATGTCACCGCCGCACCTCAAATGAGCAACTTTGCCGCCGAACTTTACAGTGAAGCGCAACTTGCAAAATCGGCACTTTCAATCCTCTCCTCGGGCGAGGGTTCGCTCGACACCGTAAACCGCTTTTTATCGCAGGTCGGCAACTATGCCCTTTCGGTTTCAAAAAGTGTTATAACCGGAAACGCTATGACCGATTCACAAAGAAAAAATCTCAATTTGCTGTCGGACACGGCAAAAACGGTTTCACAGGCGGTAACCGATATACACATAACTTCCGACAACGCGCTTTATTGGGCAAAAGAACTTGATTCACGTATTGAAAGCACGGTATCCGAA
>CAZGRC010000111.1:0-4439 GCA_964528125.1 uncultured Ruminococcus sp. | reverse complement strand
ATCACCGTCAGAAACCTCAACATCAACGTGGAGACAGTCAATTAAATCAACATATTCCGAAATTCCGCATTTCTTTGCAAACTTGCGATCAAGGTCGCGCATAACGGCGCGTGCCGTAGGCTTTGCAAAAATTTTTGCGGCGTATTCACCCGCCACCACCTGTGCCGTCGGATAATATTCCAGTGCATATACACTGCCGAGAGCATGGTCATAATGCGAATGTGTCAAAAAAATAAAATTCAGCGGTCTTTCACCTAAAATCGACTTTATCTTTTCGGCAACGGCATAACCCGTGAAAGCAAATCCCGAATCATACATAACGGCGGTCTTGCCGTCATCTATCAAAAATGCGCTATCACCGGGATTTTCACGCACATCATATATTCTGAGCTTTTTCATAATCGGAATTCGGCACTATTTCTCCGCAAAATCTATGCACGAACGCGTTTCGGTAAAGGGGCGCACAAAGGTGTCGGCAACCTTTACGTGTTCGGGATTCACGGAATAGTTTTTAAGCGACTCAAAATCCTTAAAAACAGAATAGAGCATAACATCGGCGTTTGAAGTGTCGAGTGTTTCGGTTTGCACCTTAATTTCAACCAAACCGTCAATAACGCCCAAAAGTCCCTCAAGACCAGTTTTTATTCCGCATTTTACTTCTTCTGTATTATATCCGTTTTTAAGTTTCCAAAGAATAATATGTTTAACCATAAGCGATTTCTCCTTAAAACAGTCCTTTTATCCAATCAAGAATTGTAAACCCGTCGGCAAAAACAAAGGTGAGTATACCGATACCAAAGAGTACGGCAATAACAGCGGGTAAAATGTATGTCATATACGGGCGCATCCATTTTTTTATCTTAATACCCTTGCCTGAATTCGCTTCCGCAAGGAAATTATCAAATCCCCAACCCTTACGGCTGACACAAAACATAACATAGCAGAATGCACCTATCGGCAATGCGCAGTTGCTTACAAGGAAATCCTCCAAATCAAGAACCGATGACCCCGATGCAAACGGCACAAATCCCGACCAAAGATTATATCCCAACGCACACGGCAATGAAAGCACAAGTATTGCCGCCCCGCATATAATGCAGGCTTTTTTTCTGTTCCAACCTGCCAGTTCACGAACGCAAGCAAGTATATTTTCAAACACGGCAATAACGGTTGACATTGCCGCGAAGAACATAAACAGGAAGAACAGCGAACCCCACCATCTGCCGCCGGACATATTGTTAAACACCTTCGCCATCGCGATAAAGAGCAAACTCGGTCCGGATGCGGGCTCAACATCAAATGTGAAACAAGCGGGGAATATGATAAGTCCCGCAACAATAGCCACAAAGGTATCCAGTACCAAAATATTTATCGATTCGCCCATAAGCGAACGCTCTTTTCCGATATAACTGCCGAAAATCGCCATTGAACCTATGCCGAGACTGAGTGTAAAAAACGCCTGATTCATTGCTCCGACAATAACGTTACCGTTAATTTTTGTGATATCGGGCGCAAGATAAAACGTAAGCCCCTCTTTGGCACCGTCTAACGTGAAACTGTTGATCGCAAGCACCACCATAAGAAACAGCAACGCTATCATCATATACTTTGTTACCCGCTCAACTCCGTTTTGAAGCCCAAACGAAAGTATTACAAAGCCCAAAACCACGACAACAGTCATAAATCCGACCATAACGGCGGGATTTGAAAGCATACCGCCGAAAAGATTTTCCGATGCTTCATTCGTTATCCCTGTCATTTTCCCACCGAGAAAACTTACAAAATAATAAAGTATCCAACCTGTAACCGACGTGTAAAACATCATCAGCAAAAAATTTGCGACAAGCGCAGCATAACCGTGAATATGCCATTTTTGACCTTTTTTCTCAAGCTTTTGATACAGTCCCACAGGGCTTGCCTGACTTGCCCGTCCGAGAGAAAATTCCATAACCATAACGGGCAGACCGAGAATTATAAGAAATATCAAATAAATAAATACAAACACACCGCCGCCGTACTGTCCTGCCATCCACGGAAATTTCCACACATTTCCGACGCCTATTGCGCAACCCGCGCTGAGCAAAATAAAGCCTAACCGACTTCCGAGTTTTTCTCTTTCCATAATCTTCTCCTAACCCAATATAATGCTATAAGTTTACCATATTTATCCCGTAAATGCAAGAAAGCTATCATTAAAGTCGGAATTTTTTTCATTTTTTCTTGCAAAAGCATAACATAAGTGATACAATGTACGCGAAATACTGTTTTTAAGGGGATGCGTGAAAAATCACGCCGAAATTCAATTATAAAGACGCTTCACTTCCCGTCGCCCGTGCGACATCCAAAGTATATGCGATACAAAATCGTCCTAACGTTATTTTACATTTTACATCGCATTTTGTGTCTTGGAAAGATATGGTGGTTATTATGAAAAAATATGCGGTTACACTTCTTTTGACAGCGGCACTGTTATGTCAAACGGTTTCGGCAGCGAGCTCAACCGATATAACGGCGGTGCCCACACTTCTTAAGATGGGTACATTTTTGCTCATTCCCCTTTCCCTCATTTTGCTTGTTGCATCTGTCGGATTGGGAACGGCACTCTTTCGCAACAGGCATGGAAATAAAAACAAATCACTTTTACTCGTCGCTGTGTTAATATTTGCCGTCACCGCAGTTTCGATTGTCTCGGCAATCGCTGTGACAGTTCGCTATATCCAAACCGAAACCGCAGCGCTTTCTTCGGATATTACCGATATTTCGGATATACAGGACACTCAGCCCGAAATCCAACCCCCGGTTGAAAGCAAACCCGCGCCCGTTATCGAATACACCCCCACATACACCGCTTCCTCCACCGCAAACAGCAATCCCAAAAACTGGGGCGTTAAGTGGGACATAATCAAAAACAATTCCATTGTCTCGAGTTATACCCGACCCGAAAAGATTTTCTTCGGTCCGGCAAGCGAATACACCGCGCTTGAAGGCATTACCACATTCCGCGGCAATAACTGGCGCAACGGTGCAACCTACGGCACCGCCACTGTCAAAAACAAAGCGCTATCCGAAAAATGGAACCGCACCATAAGTGCTCTTAAATGGACAGGTTGCGGTTGGACAGGACAACCTTTGGTTGTTCGCTGGGACGAAAAAACCAGAAATATTATGAATATCTACCCCGAAAAAAAGACAAAATCGGGTCTGGTTGAAGCAATCTATGCCACACTTGACGGTCATATCTATTTTTACGATATTGATGACGGTTCCTACACACGCGATCCTATTTGGGTAGGTATGAACTTCAAAGGCGCCGGCACAATCGACCCGCGCGGCTATCCTCTTATGTATGTCGGTTCGGGTGACGTTCGCAACGGCAAATCACCCTGTATGTTTATAATCAGCCTTATTGAAAACAAGGTGATTTATGAGCAGAGCGGCAAAGAATCCATTATACCCCGTAAGGGCGGGTGGTGTGCATTTGACAGCGCCCCCATTGTGAGCGCCCCGACCGACACGCTCATCTGGCCTGGAGAAAGCGGAATACTCTACACCATAAAACTGAACACATCTTACGATATGGCGGCGGGAATAATTTCCGTAAAACCCGAAAACACCGTAAAGGCGCGTTATACCTCCAATCTCGGGCGCACACTCGGTTTTGAAAGCAGTGTTGTGGCGGTCGGTGAAAACCTTTATATCGGTGATAACGAAGGTTTGCTTTTCTGCGTTAATGCCAACACAATGCAACTTGTATGGGCACAAAACACCAAAGACGACGTAAATGCCACACCCGTTTTTGAATCAACTTCCGACGGTCACGGTTATCTTTACACCGCAACTTCAATGGAATACGGCGGTGGTACAAGTTATATTCATAAACTTGATGCCGCCACAGGCGAAATTATCTGGGAACGTTCCTACAGTGGCATAATCTACGATAAAGGCGTGTCCGGTGGAATACTCGGCTCGCCGATACTCGGTAAAGAAGGCTCCCCGCTTGAGGGTATGCTGGTCTATCCTGTCGGTAAAATCGGTAACAATACGGGCAAACTTGTGGCACTTTCCACCGCCACCGGCGAGACGATTTGGGAAAAGAAAATGGGTACATACACCTGGAGTTCCCCCACAGCGGTTTACGCCAAAGACGGCAACGCCTATATTATTACCTGCTCAGCAGGCGGAACAATGTATTTGCTTGACTGCAAAACAGGCGAAACCTTGAGTGAAGTCACCCTCGGCAGCACGGTTGAAGCATCCCCC
Source organism: uncultured Ruminococcus sp. (assembly GCA_964528125.1). Lineage (GTDB taxonomy): Bacteria > Bacillota > Clostridia > Oscillospirales > Acutalibacteraceae > UBA737. Next base: position 179 of record CAZGRC010000111.1, on the reverse strand, counting down.
GTTGTTTTTGAAAACACCGTAATCATCGGAACACGCGGTCAACGCGTATTCGGTATTGAAATTTCCTAAAGACACACCTGTCCGCAATTCATTATTAAGACATCAAAAAGCAACCGACCCCGCATGATATGCACCCCAAAAGTCAGACACTTTTGGAGGTGCATATTTTTATGGGTAAA
>CAZGRC010000110.1:0-4461 GCA_964528125.1 uncultured Ruminococcus sp. | reverse complement strand
GTTCTGTAAGAACACTCGGTATGGTCGGAGTGACAGGACTTGAACCTGCGGCACCACGCCCCCCAGACGTGCGCGCTACCAACTGCGCTACACCCCGAAAAACAGTATCCGAATAGAAAAAGGTGGTCGGGATGACAGGATTTGAACCTGCGGCCCCTACGTCCCGAACGTAGTGCTCTACCAAACTGAGCCACACCTCGATATTTTTATGATTTAACACATCTTTTTTATTATATACGAGAACACATTAAAAGTCAATGAAAATTTTGTCTTTTGATAAATTTGATAAATTTTCGTATAAAGTCGTCAATAATAGGTTAGGCGATACAATCAGACTGCACTGTTTTCAAAAAAATTATGAACACTGAATCAATAAGATTTAAGATGCGGTTACATTGTACACAAGCAACCGGCTGACAGTTCATTCGGACTACGGTAATGCAGGCCGCATTTTCAGGATATTCTTCAAATAATGTCTTGTGGGGCGCTTTCTTAACCGAAAGTGTCCTTGTGCACTCGGTGGGTATTTATCCGATTCTACTAAAAGTAGAATTACCGTAGAGTCATTCTACAACAGTAAAACCGATTTGTAGAAAAATACAATTAAAGTTTAGGTTTATTCTCCCGACAGGGTATGTATAATATTCTGCAAAGGGGGGCGAACGCGTGAATATCCTTTACTGCGGTGACAGCGGTGTATGCGACGGAATATTTTTGTCGGTGCTGTCGCTTTGCAAAAATACAACCGAAAAACTGAACATATATATTCTGACGGCAGATGTCGAAACACATAACGCCATACCGCGGGAATTTGAGCGGAAACTGCAAAAAACAGTTAGTCGCAAAAATGCTTACAGCAAGGTAGTACTGCTTGATATAAGCGAACTGTTTGCAGGCAGTTTGCCGACAGCCAATATGAATACGCGGTTTACTCCGCTTTGTATGCTCAGACTGTTTGCCGACGTCGTTGCGGACATCCCCGACAGGATATTATATCTTGATGCGGATGTTCTGTGCCGGGCGGATTTTTTGGATTTTTACAACGCCGATATCGGCAATGCGGAAATCGCAGGCGTTCCCGACCGATACGGCAAATGGTTTTTCGGAAATATCTTTAAGCACGATTATCTAAATTCGGGTGTGTTGCTTTTAAATATGGCAAACATACGTAAGAGCGGACTTTTTGAAAAAAGCCGAACCATGTGCTGTGAAAAGCGTATGTTTATGCCCGACCAATCCGCACTTAACAAACTTGCGATAAAACGGAAAATGCCGCAAAAATATAACGAGCAGGGAAAAATTAAAAACGGCACGGTGTTTAAGCATTTTACTACCTATTTTAAGTTTTTCCCGTTTTTCCGCGCCGTCACGCTGAAACCGTGGCAGATCGAAAAACTGCACGGGGAAGCGGGTGTTTTCGAATTTGACGATATTTTAGAAGAATACCGAAGGAGCAAAAACAATGAACAGAGAAATACCGATATTTTTTACAATCGATAACGGTTATGCCCCATTTTTGGCGGTAGCTCTTTCCTCCGCCGTTAAAAACGCAAACCGTGACAGGCACTACCGTGCGATTGTTCTTCACGAAAATTTAAGTGAAGAAAATGCCGCAAAACTTAAAAAACTTCAAAGTGATAATTTTAAAATCGAACTTATACCGATGAAAGCGAACTTTGAATCGCTTGATGACAGACGAGCCAACCGACTGCGCTGTGATTACTTTACTCTTACAATATATTTTCGGCTGTTTATTCCTGCGATGTTCCCGCAGTATGACAAGGGAATTTATATTGACAGCGATGTGATTTTTACCGATGACATTGCCAAACTTTATGACATTGAAATAGGTAACAGTTTTTTCGGCGCATGCAACGATTTATCGATTGCGGATATTCCGCTGCTGGTTGCCTACACCGAAAAAGCAATAGGAGTTAAAAAGGAAGAATACATAAATTCGGGCGTACTGCTTATGAATCTCAAAAAAATGCGCGAAGCGAATCTTGAAAATCACTTTTTGAATCTGCTTAATACCTATCATTTTGAAAGCATTGCCCCCGACCAAGATTATTTGAATGCCATGTGCAACGGGAAAATTTATTATCTCGACGAAAAATGGGATGCAATGCCGAACGAAGCGCGCTCGCCGCTTCAAAAAACGGGAATAATACACTATAACCTGTTTTCAAAACCGTGGTGTTATGACGGTGTCCAATACGGTGATATCTTTTGGCAATATGCCGAAGACAGCGGATTCATAAATGAAATAAGGGAATATAAGGCGGCGTATACCGAAGACAAAAAGGCATCGGACCGAAGTTGCCTTGAACTGCTTGTTCGCAGAGGCGAAGAAATTCCCGAAGAAGAGATTACCTTTAAAAAAATGTACGAAAAAGGGGTAAAAATCAGGCTATGATTATAGGTGACAACCGAACCGCCGTTATTGAAAACATTAAAAAGTCCGCAGAAAGCGGCGAATTTCATAACAAGGTTGAGTTAAACGACCCTGTTCTCACCAAAGAGCAAAGCCGTCGGATTACGGATTATTATATCGAAAACCGAAAAAATCTTACATTCAAGATTAAAACCGCAGTTGCGGTTGCAATCGCCAAGACAGCAACAAAAATCATAAATCGCGACACAGAAATCGTGGGGATTGAAAAAATATCCGAAAATCTCGGAGGAGTGCTTATCACAAGCAACCATTTCAGTCCGGTCGAAAACACCGTTATACGTCGGCTTACAAACGCACTCGCCAGAAAAAATCTTGCCATAATAAGCCAGACATCCAACTTTGCAATGAAAGGAATTATCGGTTTTTTAATGAATTATGCCGATACAATTCCCATTTCATCGGACCCGAGATATCTTGCAAGAAACTTTCTTTCGGTACTTAAAGAGCGGCTTACGGATAAAAACCACGCTGTTCTGCTTTATCCCGAACAGGAAATGTGGTTTAACTATCGCAAACCGCGTCCTCCGAAAAGCGGTGCATATTTTTATGCCGCCAAACTGAACATACCCATTATTTCCTGTTTTGTGGAAATAATAGATACCGATACCGACGACACCGACGACTTTAAAAAGGTGAGGTATGTGCTTCATATACTTGATGTGTTGTATGCAGATACCGAAAAAACAGTAAAAGAAAACACCGAGGAACTCGGTGCGAGGGATTATGCCCTTAAAAAAGCGTGTTATGAATCGGTTTACGGCAAAAAGCTGACCTATGATTTTGAATGTTCGGATATTGCGGGTTGGAAAGGTAAATTATGAAAAAAACACAGGTCAGATATTACAATAATTTTACCGATGATTTTGAACAGAGCGCCCGCCAGAATTTCAAACTTCCGAACAACTATAAATGGGTGCGAACCGATTCGATTTCACGAGTGCTGTCGGCAATTATATACACGCTTGCGATAATATTCTCAAGCGTGTATTGCCGTTTATGCCTGCATATGCGTGTAGTGGGCAGAAAAAACTTAAAGGGTTTAAAATGCGGTTTTTTTGTCTTTTGCAACCACACTCAACCCGTGGGTGATGTGTTTATACCGGCACTTGCGGTATTTCCGAAAAGAATCTACACCGTGGTGAGCACCGCAAACTACGGAATACCGATAATAGGCAAAATACTGCCTTTTTTGGGCGCACTGCCAACGGTTGATTCGGCACACGGAATAAAAGAGTTAACCCGCGCGGCAGAGAGTAAAATTCGCGACGGACACCCAGTTGTGATTTATCCCGAAGCGCACGTATGGCGATATTATACCGATATTCGTTCTTTTCCCGAAACTTCATTCAAATTCCCCGCAAAATTCGGCTGCCCTGCATTTTCTTTAACCGTCACTTATAAAAAATCCAAAATATTCAGAAAACCCGTTATGCGTGTGTTTCTCGACGGTCCGTTTTACCCCGACGGCGCCACCGCAAAGGAAAAGGTGAAAAATGACATCTCCAAAGCAAGAAACAGCTTTAAGGAAATGTTCGTAAGGGATTATCTGTTGTGGATTCTGTATGAGAGCAATGGATCTCCCAGACTCAATAAAGTGGCAAGAAGTATTCTTTTCAGCTATTGTCCTTTTGGCAGAACAATCAGGGAGAAGCTGGGAGCGAATCCTATGTATAAAGATATTGTGGAGAAATATGATATGCGGATGGGACAAAAGAGACACCGCATGGATAATCTGTGTCAGAAGCTGAAAACACAGGGAAAAGAAATCCCGGAAGTGATTGAGAAGCAGAGAGAATACCTGGATATGTAAGAAAATGATGCGGCAGGATAGTCTTATACCGGAAATGCGGAAAAGAAAATACGCCAAAAATGTTGCAAAGGAAATGCGGCAAAAAATGTGGAAAAGGAAATGCATGCATAAGGATCGGGGAAGAGGAAAATTATGAAGGATGAAAAGAAAACGGATAAATTTACAGCAGTAAGAAAGCTTACGGATAACCCGTTCT
>CAZGRC010000109.1:0-4488 GCA_964528125.1 uncultured Ruminococcus sp. | reverse complement strand
GTTTTCTATTATATATTAGTATATTTCAACACCGCAAATATTGTACCGAGCACCATATCGGTAACAACAAGTTTCCTCGCCGTATATTTAACCTACAGAAGAAGCGCCTACTACGCCGTTGCGTATGCCGCAAACGATATTGTCCTTATTGTTTTGTGGATATTGGCAACATTTTCAAATATTTCTTATTTATCGGTTGTAATTTGCTTTGTTGTATTTCTGGTGAACGATATCTACGGTTTTGTAAACTGGACAAAAATGCAAAAACGACAGGAAAAGCGTAACAAATAAACATAAAAAGCATTGACATTTTAAAAGTTTGTGATTATAATTATTTTATGAAGAGAAACGGAGCGTACTTATCTTACTGGGATAGGTGCGCTTTTTTCTGTGAATTTTTTGGAGGTAAACGAAATGGCAAAAACAAACATTGTAGATTGGAAAACTATCACCGACTTTGTAATCGACGCCTTTGTCGGTTACGGAATCCCGCGTGCAGACGCAGAAATATGTGCGGATGTATTGCTTGAATCCGACAAAAGAGGTATCGAATCCCACGGTGTAAACCGCTTTAAACCCGTATATCTCGACCGAATCAAAGCAGGCATTCAAAACGCTGTAACCAAAATGGAAATCATTAAAGAAACACCCACCACCGCAGTTATCGACGGTCACCACGGTATGGGTCAGGTAATCGGTCACAAAGCCATGAGTATGGCAATCGCAAAAGCCAAGGAATACGGTATGGGTATGGTTGTTGTCCGCAATTCCTGCCACTACGGTATTGCAGGTTACTATTCTTCAATGGCAACCGCCGAAGGATGCATCGGTATGACCGGCACCAACGCCCGTCCGTCTGTAGCACCTACACACGGTGTTGAGGGTATGTTCGGTACAAATCCTTTCACCATCGGCGTTCCCACAGATGAAGCTTTTGACTTCAACTTCGACTGTGCCACATCCATAACCCAGAACGGCAAAATCGAATACTATGAACGCATCGGTGAAGATGTTCACCCCGGTACCGTAATCGGTATTGACGGCAAACCCGTTGAGGGCGATGCAGGTGTTGCGCTTAAAAAGATTCGCGGCGGCACAGCGGCTCTTACCACACTCGGCGGTATAGGTGAAGCTCTCGGCGGCTATAAAGGCTACGGTTTTGCGCTCGCCGTTGAATTCTTCTCATCCATACTTCAAGACGGCGCATACGGCAAAGCGCTTGACGGCAAGGACGAAAACGGAAATATCCGCCCGTATCAGTTGGGTCATTGGTTTATCGCCATCGACACCGATCATTTTATGGGCGAAGACGTTGCACGTAAAAAAGCGGGCGACATTGTTCGCAGTATGCGTGCTTCAAAGAAAGCTCCCGGTGCCGAACGTATATACACCGCAGGCGAAAAAGAATATGAAATCCGACTTGCACGTAAGGACGGCGTTCCGATAAACGAATCTGTACAAAAAGAAATAACACAGGTTCGCGACGAACTCGGACTTACACAGTACAAATTCCCGTGGGAGGACTAAACCGTGGATATCAGACAGGAATCACTTAAAAAGCATTATGAATGGCAAGGCAAAATCGAGGTTATTTCACGTGCACCCATAAATTCACGCGAAGATCTTTCTTTGGCATACACTCCCGGTGTTGCCGAACCCTGCCTTGAAATAAACAAAGACATTAACAAGTCTTATGAACTTACCCGCCGTTCAAATCTTGTGGCGGTTATAACCGACGGCACGGCAATACTCGGACTCGGGGATATCGGTCCAGAAGCCGGTATGCCTGTTATGGAAGGAAAATGTGCACTTTTCAAAACATTTGCGGATGTTGATGCATTTCCGCTTTGCATAAAGTCAAAGGATGTTGACGAAATTGTTCGCACCATATATCTGCTTTCGGGCAGTTTCGGTGGTATTAACCTTGAGGATATTTCGGCACCGAGATGTTTTGAAATCGAACGCCGACTCAAAGAGATATGCGATATTCCGATATTCCATGACGATCAGCACGGCACCGCAATCGTGGTTGCGGCGGCACTCATAAACGCACTTAAACTTGTTAAAAAGGAAATCGGCAATGTAAAGGTTGTAATCAACGGTGCCGGTTCCGCGGGTATCGCCATCGGTAAACACCTTTTGAATATGGGTGTTAAAAATCTCACTTTCTGCGACCGCTTCGGAATTATATGCGAGGGCGATGAAAACAACAACCCCGCACAGGAAGAAGTTTCAAAAGTCACCAATCTTGAGCATAAAAAAGGAACCCTTGCCGATGCATTGGCAGACGCCGATGTCTTCATCGGAGTTTCGGCACCGAACCTTGTAACTCCGGAAATGGTAAAATCAATGGCAAAAGATTCGATTTTATTCCCAATGGCAAATCCCACACCCGAAATTATGCCCGACATCGCCAAAGCTGCGGGCGCGCGTGTTGTCGGAACGGGACGTTCGGACTTCCCGAACCAAATAAACAACGTTCTCGCCTTCCCCGGCATATTCCGCGGTGCGCTTGATTGCCGTGCCTCCTGTATCAACGAGGAAATGAAGGTTGCAACCTCTTTCGCACTGGCTTCTCTTATTCCCGATGATGAAATTACAGACGAAAACATCATTGCACCGGCACTCGATAAGCGTGTTGCACAGGTTGTTGCCGAAGCGGTTATTAAAACCGCAAGAGAAACAGGCGTTGCACGAATTTAATTCGCAAAACAACATATATAAACAACCTTTTGCTGTTTTCTGCAGCATTACATAAGGAAGTTTTTTATTAAAGAATACGGTGTAACCCGTTTTATCGGATTATACCGTATTCTTTTACCTTTATGCGATTAAAGTGGATTTTAAAACGGAAAAAAGTTTTAAAAATTGAAAAAAACGAAATTTTTTAATATTGGATTATTGCTCTTTTGAAGAAATCCGTCAAATTGTTTTATCGAATGAAAAAACAACCGGTTAAATAAAAAATTCAAAAAAAGGGGGGACTATCACACTAAAAGCCGTGAGATAGCCCCCTATTTTTTATTCTTTATTGAAATCCTCTAAAATGAGACCGTCGTTTTTATCGGTTGCCCAATTTATATTCCATTCGCCCGTAAAAAGCAACAGGTTATTACCCTTAAAATCCTGCACCCACTTGGTGTCCGACGTGAGGTTAAGATTCTTTACGTCGATTTCCTCATTGCGTATCCAGCGGATATACCTAAACGGAAGGTCGCGGCGAATAACGTCAACCTTATATTCGTTTTTAAGGCGGTATTCAAGCACCTCAAACTGCAAAACGCCGACAACGCCCACAATAACACGTTCCATACCGGAATTCGGTTCGTGAAAAATCTGTATGGCACCCTCCTGCGCTATCTGTTCAACCCCCTTAACAAACTGCTTTCTCTTAAGGCTGTCGGTCTGCTCTATCATACAAAAATGTTCGGGCGCAAAGGTAGGTATACCCTCAAATTCAACCTTGTTTTTGGGGTCACATACCGTATCGCCTATTGAAAAAATGCCGGGGTCGAAAACACCGATAATATCCCCCGCATACGCCTCGTTTATTATTTGACGGTCATCCGCCATCATTTGCTGAGGTTGGGAAAGGCGCATACTCTTTCCACCCTGAACGTGGTAGTACTCGCGGTCACGTTCAAATTTTCCCGAACATATGCGCATAAAGGTCATACGGTCGCGGTGTGCCTTGTTCATATTTGCCTGTATTTTAAAAACAAAAGCGGAAAAGCTCTCGCTATCGGGTTCAACACTGCCCGTGCGCGTATTTCTCGCAAGCGGCGGTGTAGTCATTTTTATAAAGTTTTCAAGAAACGGTTCCACACCGAAATTTGTAAGTGCCGAACCGAAGAAAACGGGTGTCAGTTCACCGTGTCTTACCTTTTCAAGGTCAAAGTCAAAACTTGCGCCGTCAAGCAGTTCAATCTGGTCAACAAGTTCGGCACGCTGATATTCACCGATAAGTTCATCCAATTTTTCCGTATCGGTGATATCACACTTGATTGCCGAAAGTCTATCCTGACCGCGGTGGAATTCGTTGAAAGTCATAATTTGGCGGCGGTCACGATCGAAAACTCCTTTGAAGTTTACCCCACAACCTATGGGCCAGTTTATCGGATAGGTGCCTATGCCGAATTCCTTTTCAAGCTCGTCGAGCAATTCAAACGGGTCACGCGCCTCGCGGTCAAGTTTGTTTATAAAGGTAAAAATCGGAATATGGCGCATTGCCGTTACCTTGAAAAGTTTTCTGGTTTGCGGCTCAATACCCTTTGCGGCATCAATAACCATTACAACACTGTCCGCCGCCATAAGGGTGCGGTATGTATCTTCCGAAAAGTCCTGATGCCCCGGTGTATCGAGTATATTTATGCAGCAGCCCTCATACTCAAACTGCATTACCGAAGAGGTTATCGAAATGCCCCTCTGTTTTTCAAGATCCATCCAGTCGGAAACTGCGTGTTTTGCGGTTGCCTTGCCTTTTACGGA
>CAZGRC010000108.1:0-4514 GCA_964528125.1 uncultured Ruminococcus sp. | reverse complement strand
TTTTTATGCTTATAGTGTTTATATTTCTGAATTCACGATTTCTATTGCACGGTTACGGATATTACTCATTTTTCGAGCCCATAACATTTGGTTGATTGTTTTTAGGATTTCGGTCACATTTTCTTTTTTGTCAAGTTCCTTTATTAACCGATAAAACATATTGTAAAATTGTTTTCGGTTTAAAAAGACTGCGAACCCAACGAAAAGGATAGGTTAGCGGTCTTTTTGCAATTTTTTATTTTAAAAGCAATATTTTTCTAAGCGCCGCTATATCTTCGGCATCAATCACACTGTCCGGCATTATATCTGCTGCAGAAGTGTGTAAAAGCGACCGACTGTCTGCAAGATATTTCTTTATGCGTATAAGGTCAAGTATATCTGCCTTGCCGTCACAGTTTGCATCGCACGGCAGATAGCAGTCGGAATTTATAATAACCGGATACGGCGGCATTGTAAATGTGTATACGCCGCTGCCTTTTTCCGTGATTTTAATACTCTCAATACCGTTTCCGTTAAAACTCGTTACAGATACTCCCCCGTTCTTAAATCCCGCGTTCGGCGTCACGGTAAACATAACGATATCGTCCGCAAAAGCAGCTTTTTTATCAATGTTGATTTTGCCGAAAGAAAGTGTTGCCGAAACACCTATTTCAAACCTGTCGTACAAACCGTAATCAGCATTTGACAAATCAATAATTTTAATGTTCTTAAACATCATACGGTTTGTAAAGCAGTGCAGATATATCTTTCCGCCTGTATAGTTCGTCAAAGTATAGCTATATGATTTATCAGCAAAGTGCATCGTTGCCGTGTTACCCACCACACGCAACCTGAAAGTATACCATTTTTCAAGTTCCGGATAACCCGCTTCCTTATTGTTTTTAAGATTATAGGTCTTGGTCTTTTTGTTTCCGTCGGCATCACCGATTATTTTAAGGGTTCCCTCCTGTTCAAGCAATGCAAGATATCCGTTATCAAAATAACTGTCTCCGACGTTTTTCGCCCCGAATCCTACCGATACCCAACGCCACGGACTGTTTGCATTGTTATAGTTGTAAGAAAACTCAATTTCAAAATCGGTATAATCACCGTCAAAATAAAGCGACGATGCACCGTATCTCGCCTCTGACGAGATATATTCGGCGGACGCGTTTCTTCTTATAACACCCTTATACGGCACTTCCCATATATCTGCGCCGTTCACCTGTTTGAATAACGAATTGCCTTTATCGTCAACATCTTCTATTCGGTTTTCGGCAGTCGCACTGTATGTGACAAAATTTTCAAGATCGGCATCTCTTTCGGGGTGTATCTCGGTAATATTATTTTTACGTAGTACACCGTCGCAATAAAATATAATGTTTTGACTGCCTTTAGGCATTGTCACAACCGTGTTTTGACCCTCAACGTAAAAATCGTCGGTTGAAAGTTCAATGCCGTCTGCATTTACCGCAGTTGCCTTAAAACCGTAAATTATTACTTTGCTATATCCGTCATCAACCGCTTTTTTAAGGACAAATGCTTTATCCGAAACCTTCTCAAGAGAAAAATCATAACTTTCTTCGGCAGAGGTATAAAGTGTGCTTACACCGTCTTTTTCGGGTGGAGTTATAAGCAATGTCTTAACATCACCCGATTTTTTAAGCGACATTTCTTCCGAAAGACTAAGCGCCGTTACCGTACCCGATTTAACATAAACCGGAATGGTATCCGCCGCGGTTTCGACATTAACCGTTTTCCCTCCCGATATCTCGGTACCGTCCCACAGATTGTACCAAATGCCTGTCGGCAGTGTAACATTGCGACTGTCGGCGCCCTCTATCATAACGGGTGCTACCAGCAAATTGCCGCAGAATAAATACTCATCCTCAACATCCTTAACCGCTTCTTCATTTGGAAATGCCATAGCCGGTGCCTGTGACATCGGAACACCCGTATTGCCGCTTTCAAGCGCCGCGCTGTAAATATGGTCGAGAAGCACCTCACGGGTATTGTAATAATCAATAAAATTCTGCTTTGCGGCGGTACTGTATGTCCACGGTAAACCGTCATCGGCAGTGCCGTGCTCGCGCATAAGCGGAGTAAAAGCCGAAAACTGGACCCACCGCATATAAAGTTCGTCATTGGGGCGTCCGTAAAGACCGCCGATATCCGCACCGTATATTGAAAATCCGCTTGCGGATGCGGTTATAAGACCGCTTAACTGCTGTTTAAGCCCCTGCCACGCCGCACGCTGGTCTCCGCCGAAACAGGCGGCATATTGCCAACTTCCGGCGCATCCCGAACGCTCAAACAAAACAAAGTCATTTCCCAAAAGTTCGGTCATAACCTCATTTTGCACCTTAGCATAATAATACGAATACAGATTGTGCATCTCCGCACCTGTTTTACCGTTATAAAACAGGGTGTCCTCGGCAATATATTCACCCATATCCACCATATAACCGTGCATTCCGTTTGCAACTTTGGTTTTGTTGGCGTTTCTCACAAGTGTTTTCGCCAGCGGATTCGTAAAATCGATATGTGTATAGGAATCTTTACCGAAAAATTTCAACTGATTGCTCAGCACCTTAACAAGAGGCAAATCAAGCGGAAAACAGTCAAGATAATTGTACATATTATTAAGCGTTGTATGTCCGCACGACCACAAAAGCCCCTTTGCACCGTAGGAGGTCACAATCGGCAATGTTACATCGAAAAAATCAATAAAATCACCCTCACCGTACATTGCATAAGGCACGGTACCCATTTCTCGGTAGTTTTCAAGCACATCGGCAACCTTGTCGGCAACCGCCTGTTTTCTCATAACATAGGTAAATTCCTTGCCATCTTTCTCGGCAACACTCTTTGCTTCTTCAACGGCGGTGTCATAAAGATTTCTTGCTGAACCCATCCAGTAACCGAACGCCCACCTTTCAGGCACATACGGTCTACCCGTAATCGCAGTATATTCCCGCATATTTTCGGTTGGATTCCCGTTAAATATATATAAATCGAGTATATCGCCGTTAAAATCAAACGAACAGATATTGCCGTCGGTATATCCTATATCCGCCTCGGCACTGTATGTGGAATTAAAGAAAATTGTATATCCGTTTGTGCTGTGAATTATCGGTACATTGGCATATGAATCGGTTTTATCGCCGCCTGCCCCCTCAATATGATATGTGGTATCGTGGTTCCAAAGCGTTACGCTGTACCCGTTTTGGTTAACTGCGTTATACCTTTCTCCCAAACCGTAAAATTTTTCTCCCGAATTTATTGGAAAAGCATATTTAATGCGCGCCGTTTTCCCGTCTTTATATCCGAAATACAGTTTTTCCGAAGAAAGTGCCACACTTTCCCCTTTGCCGTTCACGGTAATTATCTGCCATTTGTCGGCATTGTATCTGAATTTCACCGTTTCCCAGCACGACGAAAGATTTATACCGTCTGCGGTTTCAGAATAGGTTATTTCATTTAAACCGTCAGGTTCAAAAAATCCGCTCTTTTCACCCGTTATACGCACACCGCCGTCAGTCGGAAATGTTACCGAAAGTGGAGTTTTTTTACCGTTTACAATGGTGTTAAACGAGAATTTTTTATTGTTTTTTACAATGTCCGAAACCGCTCCCGCGGTATAACTTTCGACCTCATATTCCTGCGGCCACACATCAATCGTGTGTTCACTGTCACCGTAAAGATAATGTGTCATTTTTACATCTTTAATCTGCATATACTGGGTATTTGCAAACATATACGCATAACCCGTGGTGTCCTGCGGAATTCCCACAACAAATTCGCTGTTTCCGTCAAAGGAAATATAACAGTTGCTTCCGACCACCCGCACCGTAAAGGTATGCCAAATCTCGATATTAAGATTTGTTTTTACCTGTGCGGTATATTCTTCATTGCTTTGCGAATAATGCGCACGCGCATCTTCGTTTTCGGCACGTTTCAAATGCAGTCGGATTGTGCCCTCCTGTTCCACCACCGCAAAATAGGAATCCTTTTGGAAACAGTCACCGATATTTTCCGCACCGAATCCCATACCCATCCACTTATACGAACCGTTTGTGGCGGGGTTTGAAAAGCGGTATTGGGCGGTAAATTCAAAATCGTCATATTCTTTCGGAAAATAAAGCAACGCCGCGCCTTTATAACCGCTTCCGCCTGCGCATCCATCTGTACCGTAGCGTTCAATCGCACTGTTTTCCGCATTTATACGCCAATAATCGGATACGTCTGTTTTGTTGATAAGACTAACCCCGTTTTCATCTTTGGCACCGAATGTTTCGCTGTTTGAAAAAGCGTAACTGATAAAGTTATCCGACACATCAGATAAACAGTTAAAAGCATAACTTTCGGTGTATGGAGTCAAATAACTTTGCAACCTTTTTATTGTCAAATTTTTAAACTGCATATTCTGTGTATAGCAGCTTAAATAAACATATCCTCCCTTATAGTCGGAAGAAATGGTTTTCTTCGCCGTAACCGATTTTTCACTTCCGTCGGCAGCGATATATGTATATGTC
>CAZGRC010000107.1:0-4542 GCA_964528125.1 uncultured Ruminococcus sp. | reverse complement strand
AATCTTGACAGAACAAGAGGAATAAGATTGAGTTTAAGGCTTGCGACACTCGATAGGATTTGCAGCCATACGCACAAGCCGGAAAAGCCGAGCAAAAAGGAAATCAAGTATAAATTTCTTGTGCGGGTAAGCGCCGAAGTGATTTCGGCAAAATATCCGAAAAATTTCAAAAAACGAATTTCCTTTGAAAAGGTGTCGATATACGCAGTCAACACCGAAAAAAGCACAACGAATACGCATATGGAAAAAACCGAATCGGCGGCATCGGCGGCGCAGGTAACAAAGTTATCGGCAGTGTCGGGTATCGGTTGCATATTTTTTTGAAGACGTGTATCGGCGGGTTTTAATAAAAATCCGCTAATAAAAGCGATAAAAACCGAAGCCGCAACCGATGATGCGAGCAAAATATATCCGACCTGTCTTGATGCGAACAATCCGTTTCCGACGGCGATCACCATGTACGCGGGACCTGCATTTACACAGCAACACAAAAGAACTTCAGCTCGCTTGCGGTCGGTGGCATTTGTTTCATACAACTCTTTTATAAGTCTTGCACCCACGGGATAACCTCCGATGAGCGATAATACGAACACCGCAAATTCATCGCCGGTTTGTGAAAACAAAATACGAGGTATAACCTCAATCTTTTTTAAGAATCTCAGAATTCCGCTTCGCATAACGAACAATACGCAAAAGGTAAAAGGAAAGAGTGACGGTATTATTATTTCGGCGGCGATATATAGCCCGCGTGTTACACCGATTTTTCCTGTGTTCGGATAAAGTATCAAAAAAGCGACGAGTATAAGCACTGCAAACGTCCCCGAAATTCGTGTGAATTTATTCTTTTTCATTATTACACCCCCAAACATTTATATGTCAACCCGCATTTTTATTATGTTTTTTTCATATTTATTTTATATATAATTCTTGGAGAGTGGCACAGTTGGCGCGAAAATTCCGTTTTAACAGTTCAAAGAAAAAAGAAAAAATTTTAGGCGGCAGTGAAGACACCGTTAAACCCGAACACATCAAAGGACCGCACATAACGCTCTATTCAAACAGGGAAATGACGGTTGACGGCTGTACCGGCGTTATCGAATACTGCGATACATATTTAAAGTTGCACACGGGTAAAGGGTCACTGACGCTTTTCGGAAGCAACTTCGATATCACCGCTTTCGACGAACATCTGCTCACGGTGAGAGGTGTTTTTTCTTCGCTTGAATTTTCGCTGTGATAATTTTACATACGGAGGTATAACAATGCTTTGGCTTTACAGAATAATTTGGGGTGAAGTCGGTATAAAAATATACGGGACAGCACCCGAAAGACTTTTAAACACAGCAGCCGAAAACCGATTGGGTTTTCGGGGAATACGAGTAAACCGTGAGGGAATATATGCCGTTATGCCCGTGAATAAGTTTTTTCGTTTGCGGCAATATGTGAGAAAAACGGGAATAAAGATACACATTGTCGGCAAAAAGGGATTGCGTTTCTTTTTTAAGCGCTATAATGCGCGAACGGGGTTCTTTGTTGGTTTATTGCTTTTTGCGGCGGTTTTAAAATTTTTATCGGGTTTTGTTTGGACGGTTGAGGTAAGCGGCAACAAACTTGTGAAAAGCTCCGACATTTTAAATGCTTGCCGTGCGCTCGGTGTGTACGAGGGCGTTGCCGCCAAAAGCATTGATACAACCAACGGACCACAGGAAATGCTGATACAGATACCTCAACTTGCCTGGGCTTCCTTTAATATCGAAAACTGTGTTTTAACGGTTAATGTAACCGAGGTAAAAAAGAATTACAGTGAAAAAAGCGAATATCCCTCAAATCTGCGCGCCGTTTCCGACGGTGTGATTACACAAATCGATGTTTATTCCGGAAATGTCGTTGTGAAGATAGGTGACACGGTTTCAAAGGGTGACTTGTTGGTGTCGGGCGTGCTGGAGAGTTCGGACAGCAGCATATTTGTCCGTTCCAAAGGCAGTGTTACGGCGCGTACCGAAAAAAGCGTCACTGTCGGCGGAAACTTTTCGCAAACCGTGAAAACACCTCTGAACAAGACCGAAAAAAAGACCGTTCTTGAATTTTTTTCTCTGAAAATACCGCTTTATATCGGTGAAACCGAGCCGCCTTATAACACACGCTCTTTTCACAAACGGGCAAAAATTTTCGGAAATTCACTGCCTTTTTCGTTCACCACACGAAAATTCGAGCTTTTAAGGGAGCAAAACATCGAATACAGTTATGAAGAACTTGAAGTGATTCTCAAGAAAAAAATAGAAGAAAAAACCGAAAAAATGTGCCCCGACGGGGCGGAAATTCGCTTTGAAGGTATAAGAGAAACCGAATACGGATTGACACTCGAAAGAATTGTATCGGTAAACGAAAAAATTTCTTCGGAAGATTTAATTTTATTTGACACAATAAATTGACAAGTGTGATGTTTTTATGTATAATAGATAATAATATCGGAAAATTCTGTAAAGAGTGGTGAATGACGGTTGATCGAACAGTTAATCGATATCGAACGAATTGAGCAGATTGTTAATCTGTTCGGAAATTTTGATGAAAATATCAAAAGACTTGAAAAGCAGTATGCCGTAACCGTCACTTCACACTCCAATCAGTTGAAGGTGCGTGGAGAGCCCGAAAACGTTTCGCGCGCCTGTCGTGCTGTCGGATGTCTGCTTACAATGCTCAACCGCGGCGAAATTTTAACTGCCCAAAGCATTGATACGGTGGTTTCTATGGTTGAGGACGGCGAGGAAGATAAAATTTTAAGCATCACCGATGCCGACTGTCTTTGCATAACCTCAAAAGGCAGACCCGTCAAACCGAAAACACTCGGTCAGCGGCGTTATGTCGAAGCGATAAACAAAAACACCGTTACGGTGGGGGTCGGTCCTGCGGGAACGGGAAAAACTTATCTTGCGGTGGCACAGGCGGTTAATGCTTTTCGCGCAAAACAGGTAAACCGCATTATTCTCACGCGTCCCGCGGTTGAAGCGGGGGAAAAGTTGGGCTTTTTGCCGGGAGACCTGCAACAAAAAATCGACCCTTATCTTCGCCCGATTTACGATGCACTGTTTGATATGCTCGGTGCCGAAAATTTTGCACGATGTCAAGAACGCGGCGATATCGAAGTCGCACCGCTGGCATATATGCGCGGACGAACCCTTGATGACAGTTTTATCATTCTTGACGAAGCACAGAACACCACAAGCGAACAGATAAAAATGTTCCTGACAAGGCTCGGATTTAATTCAAAAGCGGTTGTCACGGGTGATATTACACAAATCGATTTACCCGACGGCAAACGTTCGGGGCTTAAAGAAGCGGTTCAGGTGCTCAAAGGTATTGAGGACATTGCGATTGTTCAATTAACAGGCAAGGATGTTGTGAGACATCGGCTTGTTCAGGAAATAATAAAAGCTTATGAAAAAAACGGAGGTCAAAAATGAGCGTTAAAGTTAATATCACAGACAAACAAAAGAAGATGAAGTTGCCCACCGGCACCCGACTGCTTGTTCGCAAATCCTGCGTGGCAACTCTTGAAAGAGAAAACTATACCGAACCCGCAGAAATTGAAGTTTCTTTCGTGTCGGACGAGCAGATTCGCGAACTCAACCTCAAATTCCGCAACATTGACGATTCAACCGATGTGCTTTCTTTCCCGCTCGGAGAAAACGGAAATTACGACACAAATCCCGCTACGGGCGCAAAAATGCTCGGTGATGTTATCATTTCGGTCGAACACGCCGAAGCACAGGCCGACCTTTACGGTCACGGTTTTGAGCGCGAAGTTGCATTTCTCACCGTTCATTCGGTTCTTCATCTTTTGGGATATGACCACGTAAACAGCGGCCTTGAACGTGCCATTATGCGCGAAAAGGAAGAACAGATACTTGCAGACCTCGGTCTTGCGATAAATAAGGTGTAACCCGAACATATGAAACAAAAATCTGCATTTATTACAATCCTCGGTCGCCCGAACGTCGGCAAATCTTCGCTGATGAACCGCATTCTCGGGCAAAAAGTTGCCATTGTTTCAAATAAGCCGCAAACAACACGCACCAGAATTATGGGCATAAAAACCGACGGTGACACACAGTTGGTTTTTATTGACACACCCGGTTTTCACAAACCGCGCAATCTCCTGGGAAACAGTATGATGAAAGCCGTTGATGACGGTATGAGTGATGTCGATGCCACTGTTCTTGTTGTCGATGCCGCACCTGATTTTTCGATTTCGGCGGACAGCATTCCGCCTGCTGAAATCGCACTTGTTGAAAACATTAAGGCAAAAAAACTTCGCACCGTTCTTGTTATAAACAAAATCGACCTTTTGCAAGAAAAAGATTCGCTTTTGGATATTATATCAATCTACAGCGCACTTTACGATTTTGATGCCGTAATACCCCTTTCGGCAAAAACGGGTGACGGAATTGCCATACTTCTCAAAGAACTTGACCGTTATACAAAACCGTCGGTGCATTTTTTCGACAGCGAAGACGTGACCGACCAGCCCGAACGGATTATGGT